>CAZSNH010000375.1:0-3262 GCA_964607855.1 uncultured Hyphomicrobium sp.
GATTGTGCCGACAGGGGAAGCCCCCCGCGTCGAAGTGCAGAACTTCAAGATCGAGGAGCCGCTCGCGAGCCGCATGCAGGCCGATGTAAACCGTTGGGCCTCGTCAACGAACGAGGGCTGCGTCGAGGCTCCGACCACTGGAGACTGGTCCGCCCAGCAGCATTTACCGGGCGAGAAGAAGAAGGCTGCCAAGAAATAGGCGGCCGGCCTGATGCGATCGAGCATACCGTTGCAGCTGCACGGCCTCTGTGAGCCACGAAACGGCACGGCGCACGAAACCGCGGTTACAGTTTCGCACGCCGGGGAACTCTCAGAGTTTGATCGGACTAGCCGCGGTATTCCTGCACCCGCGTCGCACGCAGGCCGGGAAGGCCATGCTTGTCGATCGAGCGCTGCCAGGAGAGGAATTCGTCGACGGTGAGCTTGTAGCGCTCACAGGCTTCCTCGATGCTGAGGAGCCCGCCGCGCACGGCTGCGACGACTTCTGCCTTCCGGCGAATAACCCAACGCTTAGTATCCTTTGGCGGGAGGTCTGCCACTGTCAACGGGCTCCCATCCGGTCCGATGACGTAGCGTACTCTCGCCCTCATTTGCTGTTCGGCCATGATACTCATTACACACTCTCTGACCAGGATGGACAAGGTAACCGAACGCTCTTAAAACCGAGCTAAATCATTGAGTTAAGTTAGCATGAAGTGGTGTGCCGATGCACGCCTACTTGCAACATAACGTTAAGTCTTAAGGATACCATTATCCAAATATTCGTCAATATTCGTAGCATCTTATGTGGCAGCACTAACATTTCGTCTCAACAAGAAGCATTTGTCGCGTCGAAGCCGGCATTCCCTTGCGCGCCGGGATCGCGTAAGCCATATCGTTCTCTCTTCGGCCTCGTAAGTATCGGCCGAAGCCGCCGTTTGTCGAAATTGCGGCCTCTCGCCTCACAAAATCGATTAAATTGGCTAGAATTCTTAAACCTTAGCGTGCCGGATCCGGATGACTGGATCCTCTGTCGTTCCGCAGGAAGCAAGACGTGTTGGGCCCCTTGGCGAGTGGCGGTTCGAAGAAGAGACGTTGCGTCGTAGCAATGTCGGGGGGTGTCGACTCTTCCGTCGTTGCAGCGCTCCTCAAGCGCCAAGGCTACGATGTCGTCGGAGTGACGCTGCAGCTCTATAATCATGGCGAAGCCACGGGCCGAAAGGGGAGCTGCTGTGCCGGCCAGGATATTGAAGACGCGCGGCGCGTCGCCCAAGCACTCGACATTCCCCATTATGTCCTCGATTACGAAAGCCGCTTCAAGACGGCCGTCATCGAGAGTTTTGCCGACAGCTATATTGCGGGCGAAACCCCGATCCCGTGCGTCACCTGCAACCAGAAGATCAAGTTTCACGATTTGACCGACACCGCTGCCGAACTCGGCGCCGAGTTTCTGGCGACCGGCCATTACATCCAAAAGCGCATGAACGGCGGACATATTGAGCTCTACCGTGCCGCCGACAGTGAGCGCGATCAAAGCTATTTCTTGTTCTCGCTGACACGTGAGCAACTCGCTAAACTCGAGTTTCCGCTTGGCGCCTGCAAGAAGGACAACGTGCGTAAGCTGGCGCGCGAGTTCGCCCTCCCCGTCGCCGAAAAACCCGACAGCCAAGACATCTGTTTCGTACCTCACGGCCGCTACTCAGACGTCATCGAGCGCCTGAAGCCAGGTGCCATGAAAGCGGGCGCCATCGTTCACGTCGACGGCCGCACGCTCGGCCGTCACGAAGGCATCATCAACTACACGGTAGGCCAGCGGCGCGGATTAGGCATTCCGGGGCCAGAGCCGCTTTTTGTTCTGAGGCTTGATGCCGAACGCAACGAGGTTGTGGTGGGACCACGTGACTGCTTGCGAACCAACGGGCTTGTCCTTAGAAACGTCAATTGGCTCGGCGACGACCCCCTGGAGATCGCGCTAACCGCACGAAATGGCCGCCAGGTGTTTGCGCGCGTCCGCTCGACCCAGCGGCCGCAGCCTGCAGATCTGGTGACTGGGCCGGACGGCGCGGTTCGCGTCATTCTCCGGGAAGGCGAAGAGGGAATTGCAACAGGGCAAGCTTGCGTGTTTTATGCGGACGGCTCTCCGGAAGCACGAATTCTGGGAGGGGGTTGGATTGCAAAGACCATTCAAGGCGCAGCTTATTCCCAGCGCGTTGCCGCAGCGAACTAACTAAGATGTCCACGCACCGTCGATGGGCATCTCAATGTCGGAGGAACTCGTGGGTGAACTGAGCTCAAAAATGCGTCCCCAGACCCGGCGCCGCTCCGCACCGATCGAAAAGTCGGACGGAAAGATCGTGAGCATTGGCCGTATCGACGAGGATGCAGTCAAGGTTGCCTATCGCCGCTGGGCTCCGATTTATGACAAGACGTTCGGGCGAATCTCGACGGCCGGGCGCAAGCATGCCGTGCAGGTGATCAACCAGCGCGAGGGGCGTGTTCTCGAAGTCGGCGTTGGAACAGGATTGTCGCTTGGAGATTACAGTCCCGATCTGGAGATCGTGGGCATCGACCTGTCGCCCGAGATGCTGGATAGGGCTCGCGAGCGCGTGGCCGCCGAAGGCCTCACGCACGTCAAGGGGCTCTACGAGATGGATGCCTCCGAGCTCGAATTCCCCGATGCCTCGTTCGATGCCGTCGTCGCCATGTATGTGATGACGGTCGTTCCCGACCCCGAGAAAGTCATGCGCGAGCTTGCCCGCGTGACGCGCCCCGGTGGCGAGGTGGTCCTTGTTAATCACTTCAGCCAGGAAGACGGCGTACGCGGCTGGATGGAACGGCGCATGGCGCCCTTCGCTGAGATCATCGGCTGGCGTCCTGTCTTCGATTTAGCGCGCGTCATGGTGTGCGACGACCTCAAACTCGTTGAGCGCCAGTCGCTTCGGCCCTGGGGCATATTCACGTTGCTCCGCTTTGCCAAATCGGCAGCGGCCAAACGGGCTGTCGCTGCTGAATAAGCGGCGAGTTGCCGGAACATCACGTTACAGAGGGAACGCCAGAAGGGTCGTTTTTTGAGCGCTCCGCCGGCACTCTGTTGACAGGGCCGAGAGTGCATCCCTATAGACGGGGCGCACGGCGGGATAGCTCAGGTGGTTAGAGCGGCGGTCTCATAATCCGCAGGTCGGCGGTTCAAGTCCGCCTCCCGCTACCAGTGCTTTCGGGCGTCACTCCAGCCGGCGCAATCAGCTCGCTATCCGAACCAGGCCCATTTTGACGAGGATCGCCG
>CAZSNH010000376.1:0-3261 GCA_964607855.1 uncultured Hyphomicrobium sp.
ACTGGCTTATACCAAAGCCGTTCTTCGCGTTTCAGAGCTTACTGTTTGGCACGACAACAATCATCGCAATTGTCGCGCAGAAAAGCGACGCTGTGTTCCTCGGATCGTGTCTTTCTTACATCGCTGTAATACTAGGCCAGGTCATCGCCATCATAAAACTGTTCACATTGCGGCGACGCGCCGAAGTTCCGCAGCGAATTTTCATTTTACTCCTGGCCAGTTTAAGCATTTATACTGTGTCGATCACAAACGACGTTGCATATCTCCTGGGCGTCAGCGGCAATGGCTTCATGACGTGCCCACTCGGGCTGACGTCGTGCCTCCTGTTCAATGCAATCCTTGTCAATGAGAAAATTCTGCAGAACTTGCGACAAAAAGAAGATGCGGAGCGACAGCTTCTTGCCACAAAAGAGTTTTTCAGCGGAGTGAGCAATTCTGTCAAGATCCTCGCCCATGAAATGAAGCGCCCTTTTTCGCTAGTGAGGACCACCGTCGACTATCTTCAGGAGCGTTGCACAGGGACCGCGGCGGTTGATCGCGAGGAGCTCGCCATTATCTCGGGCGAAATCCAGCGTGCTGACGTGACCGTATCCAGCCTGATTGCGGATGTTCTACTTCTCGCTGGTCGGAGTGAACCGCGTCGCGAGCATGTCGAAGTCGCCCGGCTAATAAACGATTGCTTGGCGGAGGTCGTTGGGCAAATGCCGTGCCGCGACATCAGGCTCTACTGGTCGCTCCAGCACAGAAATTGTCTATACGCAGATCCACATCAGTTGCAGCGGGTAATGGCGAACGTGCTCCTCAATGCTGCTGAAGCGATCGGTGATCGAGATGGATACATTCGAATACAGTCACTTCAGCACACTGATGACACGCTCTTTATTAGTTTTGAAAATTCTGGGAGCTATATCGAGCCTGAAAATCGAGAGCGCATTTTTGAGTTCATGGTCAGCATTGGGAAACCGTCCGGCACTGGCATCGGTCTGGCAACGAGCCGCAAGATTGTTGAGGCGCATGGGGGAACCATTGCATGTCACTCAACACTCTCACCACTGTCGACCACCTTTCGTTTGCAGCTTCCAGCTGGCTCTGCAAGAGACGCTTCCGAAATATACCTCCCTAAATCCTTCAAGGAAGTCCTACAACATCACTCAGCAAGCAAGAAAGCCGAACATCGCTTTGATGATTTGCGAGGAGAGATCGCGGCTCTCTCTATCAAGATGGGCAGACCTCTGCGTGTGAGTCTCCTCGACGACGAAGGCACGTATCTCGGGGCACTTGAGAGAATGCTTGCCGGAATCGATGGTGAAGTATGCGCGTTGACAGGCCATGTCTCGGCACAGACATTATTCGACGACATAAAACGTGGAGAGACGCCAGATCTACTGCTGTGCGATATAGATATAGGAGATTACGCGCACGATGGCTACACGGTCGTTGAAGCTCTTCGCGAGCTGGGCTGGCGTGGCAAGGTTGTTTTCCATTCGAACCGACCAGCTCTACACCATGAAGAAAGAGTGCTGGCTGCCGACGCCATTTTCGTTTCCAAGCCGATCGGCCCGGACCAGCTGCTGCGGTGTATTCACAGCTGCATCCCCCGTCACCCACCTAAAGCCGCCGATGCCTCGGATTCCTCGTCGTAGCGCGCTCACGAGCATCAACTCCCCCTCCATCGCTCGATGGGGACTGGACGCTGCAATCACCGAACGGGTGTTCAGCTCCACGGTCCTCCTGGCGGCCACCGACGTAGGAACCGGGACGGCGACGATGCCGCCGACAAGGGCGGCGCCACAAAGAGGCTCACTGCCGCCATGGCCGCTGGCAGGTCGCCCGCGCTCGGAGCACCGGACTTGCGACAGAACGCGGCCCACTGGGTATTCTTGATGCGGTCGTCCGCGAACTCGGCCGTCAGCGCGACCGGAAGGCCGGCGGGCAATGGCGTCCCACGACGCGAGAACGTCGCCCGGATGGCCGGAACGAGTGCTTCGCCGTCGAAAGCAAACATCCGCGACAGAACAGCCAGGTCGTAGAAGTCCTTCATCCGGCTGTTCGCAAGTCCTAGCTGCACCATGGCCTCGACCTTCTCTGCGACCACGGTCTCACGCGGATAGGCACGTAGCCGGGGAGCGGGAAAATCGAGCAACGTCGGGAACTCGACGACCATCGCTTCCGGTGTGATGGCGTCGCCGAAGCCGATATCGACCTGCAGACGTGCTCTGGCGCCGCTCAACTCCGCGCCCAGCACGGCCCGAACCCCGCCGTATTGCTGCTCCTGACGGATCGGCCCGACCGTGAGCGAATCCGCATCGAAGCAGACGCCGTCGTCCTCCACCTCGAGAGCGAGTACGTCGGTAAACACTCGTCGGATGTGGACCTCGCTCGGATCGCCGAACCCGAGCAGGTCCAGATCGCGGGTCGCCCGATGTGGGGCGCCCGTCCAGAGGGTAAAGAGCGCGGCGCCCTTGAGTACGAAGTTGGACCCGTGGTGAGATCTCGCCAGGCGATACAGCAGTCGCTCGTTGGCATACCGCGTGAGCAGGTACTGGAAGTCTTCACCACACTCGCGCGCGCGTCGAAGGAGGCGCGCGCGAACCGAGGTGCTGATGTTCTTGGGCGCTTTCGTCATGCAAGTGCTTCCATGTACGGCCGCATGAGTGAGTAGACCCGGTCGGCTCGAGCGGCGTCCACCAGTGCTGCCATCCCGCCCCGGTGCGTACGCAGATAATCGCGCAGAGCCGCCAGTGCCACCTCGAGTTCCACGCGCCGACGATAGCGGAAACAATCCGCAACCGTCTTCGCCGGGGTTGTGAGCGATACTGAGATGCCCTCGAGAGTACGAGTTTCGATCCCGTACTCTCGAGCGCGCCCGCTCGCCCACACCACCTCGAGCCTCGGGTATGACAGCTTCGGCATGCGCGCGTTTCTATCGATCATCAGCCACACCGCGTGGGGAAGCTCGGTGGTCAGCCCATGAACTTGCAGTGCGCTGAGCAGACAGACGGTTGCGTGCGGCACCCGAACAGCCACCTCGGCGAGCGAGTGAAGCTCGGTGACGGGTGCATCCGCCGCGCGATAGAGCCCCCGATCCACCTGCTCGAGCAGGCCGCGCTCGCACAGCCGACGCAGGTATGCTCGCGGAATGCCCGACCGTTCCAGGTCGCGCGCCCGCAGCGGCCCCCTCCTGGCGAGCCGCAGAAGCATGTCCGTCTTGCTGGCTCCCTCTCCCATGATACGAAACGTCTGCCTCTTCCAATTGTGACC
>CAZSNH010000377.1:0-3248 GCA_964607855.1 uncultured Hyphomicrobium sp.
CACATCGTGTTGGGCAAATGAAATTCCGCACCGGGTCTCGAGCACGGCAAGCAGCATTGAGAGGCGGCTCGCGTCCCAGCCGACGACCGCACGCCGGGCCGTGCCGAGGGAGGTTGTTGCGACGAGGGCCTGGATCTCGACGAGCAGGGGGCGCGTCCCTTCCATACCGGCAAAAACCGCTGTACCCGGCGCTTTGGTGTCCCGTTCACCGAGAAAGAGTGCGGAAGGGTTTGCAACCTCGATCAGCCCTGCCGAGCCCATTTCAAAGACGCCGATTTCATCGGTGGCACCGAAGCGGTTCTTGGTGGCGCGAAGAATGCGAAAAGCATGGCCGCGATCGCCCTCGAAGGAGAGGACTGTATCGACCATGTGCTCGACAACCTTGGGCCCGGCGATCTGCCCCTCCTTCGTGATATGACCGACGAGGAGGAGGGCGGTCGAGCGCCCCTTGGCGTGGCGGATCAGCGACTGGGTTGCGGCCCGAACCTGACTGACGGTTCCGGGTGCCGCATCGAGGGCATCGGACCACAGGGTCTGGATGGAATCGATCACCGCAAGATCAACGCGTCGCTCGGCATCAAGCGTCGAGAGAATGTTGGAGAGGTTCGTCTCAGCGGCGAGCGCCACTGGGCAATCCGCGAGCCCAAGCCGTTCGGCGCGCAGCCGAACCTGCGCAGTGGCTTCCTCACCCGAAAAATAGAGCGCCCGCCGCCCTGCGCTGGCCAGTGCAGCCGCGAGCTGGAGCAAGAGGGTCGACTTGCCGATCCCCGGCTCGCCGCCAATTAGGATCACCGAGCCGGGCACGATGCCCCCGCCCGTCACACGGTCGAGTTCCGCAATGCTGCAGGAAAAACGCGCCGCTTCCCTGGCCGGACCCGCGAGCGGTTCGAGTGTGACTGCCCGGCCCTTTGTGGCTCCACTCATGCCGCTTCCAGATGGCGGCGCGGCCTCTTCCTCGCAAAGTGAGTTCCATTCGCCGCAGGCCGTGCATTTGCCCGTCCAGCGCGCATGCGCCGTGCCACAGCTCTGACAAACGAAAGAGGTCTTGGCGGTCTTGGCCATGAGGGGTCGCTAACCTCCGACGTAGACGCGGTCGAAGCGCCGGCCGAGGTTGGTTAGCACCTCGTAACCGATCGTGCCGGCACGCTGGCCGACGCTTTCAAGAGATAGCGCTGGTCCGATGAGCTCCACGAGGTCACCGCGCTGGGGAGCAGGATTATTGAGATCCGTTACGTCCACCGTAATGAGGTCCATGGAGACGCGCCCGACGACCGGGGCAAGGCGTTCCCTGAAGGCGACAGCGCCACCCGATTTGCCGTTGGCTGCACTGGCCGTACGGAAATATCCGTCGGCATAACCGGCACTCACGGTGGCAATGCGCGAGGGCCTTTCGACCTTGTAGGTTGCCGAGTAGCCGACGGTTTGCCCCGGCGCGACATCGCGAATCTGAAGAATGCGTGCTTCCACGCGCACGACGGGTGCAACTGGCGTTGGTCCTCCGCGGAAGGCCTGGCCGCCGTAGATCGCGTAACCGGGACGCACGAGATCGAAATGGAACCTGGGGCCCAGCATCAATCCATCGGATGCGGCGAGACTTGCTGGGGCTTTGGGAAGAATTGCGCGCAATTGTTCGAAAATCGCCCGCTGCTGTTCGTTCTTCGGATCGTCCGGATCATCTGCAGATGCGAGGTGACTCATGATGAGCTTAATGTCGATGCGTGTCAGGAGGGATGCGCTCCTTGCCAGCTCCTGCACTTCGCGGGCCACGAGGCCCAGACGATTGAGACCCGTATCGATTTGGAGGGCACACGCAAGCCGGGCCGACTTTCGGGAGGCGAAATCCGCCCATTCCTCGACTTCGGCAAGGCTCGAGAGAACGGGAAGCGCATTGGCGGCGTGGATCGCGCCGGCGCTGCCCGCCACCAATCCGTCGAGAGCAAAGATTGTTGCGCTCGGGGCAAGGGCACGCGCCTCATGGGCTTCGGCGGGGGTAGCAATAAAAAAGTTCGTGCAGCCCGCCGCGCTGAGCGCGGGAATGACGCGCTGAGCACCGAGGCCATATGCATCGGCTTTGACGACCGCTGCGCATAGTGCAGGACGCACCATGGCGGCAAGACTTTGCCAGTTCTTGGCGAGCCGGCCGAGATTGATCGTGATGAGGCCCGTCGCGGCGCCCGGACAATCTCTTGAAGTCATGCGCTCGTCCGTTCTCCGCCCCGAGGCCATGGCCCGATACTGGCACAACCGCCGCAGATCAATCAAATCGCTCGGGAAGATAGGCGTCGCGTGCCAGATTGCTGAAGCGCGTGAACTGCGCCTCAAAGGCCAGATGAACTGTGCCCGTCGGGCCGTGGCGCTGCTTGCCGATAATGACTTCGGCCTTGCCATGGACGTTGCTCATCTCGGCCTGCCACTTGAGCATCTCCTCAACGTTCGTGTCCGAGGGCTTCCTTCGCTCAACATAGTATTCCTCACGGAAGACGAACATGACGACATCGGCGTCCTGCTCGATCGAGCCCGATTCACGCAAGTCCGAGAGTTGCGGCCGCTTGTCGTCGCGCTGTTCGACCTGACGCGAGAGCTGGGAAAGTGCGATGATCGGCACCGCGAGCTCCTTGGCAAGAGCCTTGAGGCCCGTGGTAATTTCAGTCACTTCCTGGACGCGGCCCTCACCGGTGCGCTTGTTCCCGGTCAGGAGCTGAAGATAATCGACCACGATGAGGCCGAGACCCTTCTGCCGCTTGAGGCGCCGCGCGCGGGCCGCGAGCTGTGCGACTGAGATGCCACCCGTCTGGTCGATATAGAGCGGGATACGGCTCATTTCCTGCGAGACTTCGACAAGTTTGCGGAACTCGCCCTCATCGATCATGCCGCGGCGGATTTTCTCGGAGGCAATCTCGGCGCGTTCGGAAAGAATGCGGGTGGCGAGCTGCTCGGCCGACATTTCGAGCGAGAAGAAGCCGACAATAGCTCCGTCCACCGTTTTCAAGCTGCCGTCGGGTTGCTGTTCGCTCCTGTAGGCCCTGGCGATGTTGTAGGCGATGTTGGTCGCAAGCGCTGTTTTGCCCATCGACGGGCGGCCGGCCAGTATGATGAGATCGGAGGACTGCAGCCCACCCATTTTGTTGTCGAGATCGGAAAGTCCAGTTGCAAGCCCCGAGAGAAGCCCTTCGCGCTGATAGGCGCTGCTCGACATGTCGATGGCGTGCGTCAATGACGAGCCGAACGTCAGGAAGCCTTGCCCATAC
>CAZSNH010000378.1:0-3248 GCA_964607855.1 uncultured Hyphomicrobium sp.
CGGACTGGAGACTGAGGCTCTTGGTGTTCGCGCTTCTCACGATGGGAGCATGGCTGCTTGTCGACCTCGGTTATCAGGTGCTCACAAACATGAGAGCGGACAACGAGCTCTTCGGCACGCTGCAGGGGATCGACAGCGCCTTCAACATCATTGTCGTAATGGGGGCCGCGCTCTTTTTTATGGTCACCCTCGAGGAGCGGCTGAAACGGCACAAGGCTATCAAGGCCCTGCACGAGCTGCGCTCAATCGTGCACGTGATCGACATGCATCAGCTGACCAAAGACCCCGGAATGCGGGTCAAGGTCACGTCGCCGACACCATCCTCGCCGCAGAGGACACTCTCTCAGACCGAGCTCATCCGTTACCTCGACTACTGCTCGGAAATGTTGTCGCTTACTGCAAAAGTTGCCGCGCTCTACGCGCAGAGCTTCCCGGACCCCATCGTGACCGAAGCCGTGAACGATCTCGAACGCACGTCGACGAGCCTCAGTCAAAAAATCTGGCAGAAGATCGATATCCTTCACCGCACAGTGGAATTGAACCACTTCCACGCCCATGAGGAAGGAGACTCGAAGGCACGTACCGAACCTGCAGCGCAGCCCATCCCACCCGAACCGGTTATCATTTGAGATCGGATTTGCGTGGGTAGGCTGAAGCGCTGAACCTGTTCCGGTTGACATCGACTTCCTGCTCCTTCAATCCCTTCACAAGATGAAAGTGCCGCCAACTGATCCCGTCGCGCTGACGCAAGCGCTGATCCGCTGCCCTTCCGTGACACCGGAGGAAGGTGGTGCTCTCTCCCTTCTCGAGGACATCCTGAAACCGGCAGGCTTCCGCTGTCATCGGATGACGTTTCGCGACAAGGATACGCCGGATGTCGAGAACCTCTATGCGCGGCTCGGCACGAAGGGTCCCAATCTCTGTTTTGCGGGTCACACGGACGTCGTGCCGCCCGGCGATCTCAAGGCATGGACGGTTCCGCCGTTCTCAGGCGAGGTCAAGTCGGGTTATCTCTACGGACGGGGCGCCGTCGACATGAAGGGGGGGATTGCCGCCTTTCTTGCGGCCACCATGCGCGTTCTGAAGTCCAGCAACGGCGCCGTCCCGGGCTCGATCTCGTTCCTAATTACGGGGGACGAAGAGGGCCCCTCGATCAATGGCACGATGAAGGTGCTCGACTGGCTCAAGGAGCAGGGGGAGAAGCTCGATGCCTGTGTGGTTGGCGAGCCCTCCAATCCTGAAGTGCTTGGCGAAGAAATAAAGATCGGCCGGCGCGGATCGGTCAACTGCGAGCTCATCGTGCATGGCAAGCAGGGACACGCGGCATATCCGCAAAAAGCCGACAATCCCGTTCCGAAGCTCGTCCATATTCTCGAGCGCTTGTCCCGAGAGCCAATCGATTCGGGAAGTGCGCACTTTCAAGCCTCCGACCTGCAGGTGACGATACTTTCAGTGCCCAATACGGCCGCGAACGTCATCCCGCGCGAGGCGCGGGCGACTTTCAATATCCGCTATAATGACCTGTGGAACCGGGCGCGCATCGAGGACTGGGTCAAACTGCAGTGCGAGGCGGCCGCGAGCCGTTTAGACGTGCGCTACGATATGACATTCTCGGGGACGGGAGACGTGTTCCTTACCAAGCCCGGGCCGCTCGTCGACAAGATGAGCGAAGCCATCATGGCGGTCACGGGGCGGAAGGCGAAGCTGACGACGGGTGGGGGCACTTCGGACGCTCGCTTCATCAAGGATCACTGTCCGGTCATCGAATTCGGGCTTGTGAACACGACCATCCACTCGGTCGACGAGCGTGTTCCGCTGGCTGATCTCGAGGCGCTCACCAAGATCTATGAGCGTTTTATCGCCGATTTCATGAAGTCCTGATTAGCAGCCGCCGCCGCCATCGTAAAAATAGGTCGAAGCCGAGACATAGATATCATCGCGGCCGAGAGCGAGGAGGGCCTTTGCCGTCTTGTCGCAAACCGCAAGCGGCTGGTTGAGTGCGAGCGTGTGCCCTTTGCCGTCGTTGAAGAGTTCCTCGCGGCCGTAATATATCGCGGTGCGCCCGGTGAAAACGCACGGGCCGTCGGCCGGCATCGGATCCTTGATGGCTGCAATCTCGACGCTCTCGATGGGGATGAGGCGATCGACCTCAAAGTGGCGCGGGGAGAGGAGCCGGTAGGGCCGTTTTGCACGCACTTCGATGGTGCCGAAACCGAGATCCGTCAGCCTCTTTATGTAATCAGCAAGTGGAATGGCACCAGTGAGGCACATGGCGCGCAGCCGCTCATCGCGACGCACGTTGTCCGGCATCGGGACGTCGCAGACGGGGTCGGAGAGAACAAGTTTCCCGCGCGGCTTCAACACGCGATACATTTCGGAGAGCGCCCGCTTCAGATCGTCGTCGTGGAATATGTTAAACAGGCAGTTCTGGGCCGCGATGTCGACCGTTTCGCTCTCGATCGGCAGATTGAGCGCATCGCCTTTTCTGAGATCGACGAAGTCGCGGCGGAACCAGTCATTCTGCTTCTCGGCGTCTTTGAGATTGGCATCACAGGCCGCAATCATCTCATCCACCACATCCAGGCCGATCACGCCATTGGACCTGCGGCTGAAATATGAAAACTGCAGTACTTCCATGCCGCCGCCGACGCCGACGTAAAGGATGGTGGGCGAGTTGACGAGGTCGCGCGGGTTGACGGTCGAGCCGCAGCCGTAGTTCATCTCCAGCATGCGTTTTGGAATGGAGAGGCCGGGCAGCTGCCAGACGGGAGTCGTCGTGCAGCAGAGACCCTGCTGCGGGTTGAGTGCGGCTTCCTTGTAGACGTCGCGCGTGACGATATGATTCTGCTGCATCGGTCAGTTTCCAAGTTTCTTAAATGTGTGCAAGCTGAGAACTCCTAACACGGCGCCGAGCTGCAGCGTAAACTGCCACGACGTCCGAAAGTGCCGCGCTGGCGTAAGAAGCATGCATGACGGTCGCTCTGGCGCTGATGCCGACTGACGTCAGAAACGGGCTCAAGGCAGAGACATCAGCGGACGCGAGCCCCTTGCCCACAAATGTCTTGAGCAGATTGTCACTAAGAAGCACTAAGTGCGCCGAGCGAGCGACCTGCCCCACCGCAGGCCGCCCGCGCTCGGCCAATCGACGCCCTGTTGCGCCCGGCCACCGCTCAGTGCGAGCTGGCGTGAACGGGGCGGTCGGCGTCGACCTCGGTCTTGTGTCCCTTCTCGCCCTTCACCTTCCAGAC
>CAZSNH010000379.1:0-3233 GCA_964607855.1 uncultured Hyphomicrobium sp.
TGTGATTGTGACGGGCTGCATGGGCGTCGAGGAAGGGCGCATCCGCAAGGCCCACCCGGGCGTGCTCGCAGTGACGGGTCCGCACCAGTACGAGCAGGTCGTCTCTGCCGTGCACGAAGCCATTCCGCCGCTCCACGACCCATACATCGATCTCGTGCCCCCTGAAGGCCTTCGCTTGACCCCGCGCCACTACGCCTATTTGAAAATATCCGAGGGGTGCAACAACCGCTGCTCATTCTGCATCATTCCATCGTTACGCGGCGATCTCGTCTCGCGGCCCGCTGGCGACGTGATGCGCGAAGCCGAGCGCCTCGTCAAAGCAGGCGTCAAAGAACTGTTGGTGATCAGCCAGGACACGAGTGCCTATGGCCTCGACATCAAATATGCCGAGAGCAACTGGAGAGGATCGCCGCTAAGGGCGCGGTTCCTCGATTTGTGCGAAGCTTTGGGGTCACTCGGCGCGTGGGTGCGGCTTCACTATGTGTACCCCTACCCGCACGTCGAGGGCGTGATCCCGCTGATGGCGGAGGGTAAAATTCTGCCTTACCTCGACATTCCCTTCCAGCACGCTTCGCCTCACGTGCTCAAAGCCATGCGCCGCCCAGCGCATCAGGAGAAGACGGCAGCCCGAATTGCATCATGGCGGAAGACGTGCCCGGATCTCGCGATCCGCTCCACCTTCATCGTCGGTTTCCCCGGCGAGACGGAGAAGGATTTCGAATTCCTGCTGTCGTGGCTCAAGGAAACGGAGATCAACCGCGCAGGCTGCTTCAAGTATGAGCCGGTCGAAGGCGCGAAAGCGAACGAGTTACCGGGGGCCGTGCCAGAGGAAGTGAAGGAGGAGCGCTGGCACCGTTTCATGGCCGCCCAGCAGGAAGTCTCACGCGCACTTCTCTCCGAAAAGGTCGGACGCACGGTTTCGGTCCTGATTGACGAAGCGGACGATGAAGGCGCCATCGGGCGCTCACAATGGGATGCCCCCGAAATCGATGGCAGTGTGTTCTTGAACGGCGAAGCGGGGTTGAGAGCTGGCGACATCGTCTCCGTGCGCATCACCGAAAGCGACGAGACGGATTTGTGGGGGGAGCGGGGGAAGTAGGTTTAGGTATTGTGTCCCTCCGGAGACTTCCGAAGAAGAAACCCAAATCGGTGGGTGCAATCGCCACCGTCTTCATGCCGTGCTCCGCCACACGGTCAAAAAGGGGTTCTCATGCCGCTTCACGGTCTGAGAAAAAGTATATGAGACAGCCTGCGGCCGCGGGAAGAGAGGTCTGACCGCCGAAACGTGAGAAATGAACGCCGAAAGAGCACGTGCGCACGTCATTTTGCATCATGCTTCTCATTGCGCAGCGCCTAACGCCTCACTCGAAGTCAAACCGCTGAGCATATAATCGATCACGTCCCTGGCCGAGAAATTGGTTTTGCCCGGTCGCACATACTGCGCTGCGGCAACCAGATCGTTACCTGCCGTGATGATCGGCCTCTCGACGTAGCCATCCTTACGATGTCTTGGGAAACCCGCTGTCGCGCCGAGGTGATTACACAGACACAGTCGGCCCACCGTATCTTCTGCCTTGCCACCTTTCTTGACGTAATCGTCCACTGGCTCCGCAGGGCAGCGATAGCCCAGGTTGCCATCCTCGCATTTGTGTGGCATCCGCAGATAACCGAGATCGCAGATGCGGCTACGGCTCTCGTAAACAGCCTTTTCTGACAGCGTCCCCTCTAATTTGGCCACCTTGAAAGGAAAACCCGTCGGTGAGGCCGTCGGGCTGGTGAAGACTTCTGCTTTTCCGTCCAATACCCGGCGCAGTAAACGCGTTTTTAGCTCGGTATCCAGGCCCGATTCTTCACAAAGTGCAAAGGCCGTACCCACCTGCACGCCGGTCGCGCCCGCTCCAAGAGCCCGTTTCAATTGCTCGGGATTGCCATAACCGCCCGCCAGCCAGAACGGCAGCCCAAATTGCCTTATCTTATTCAGATCGACCATGTCTTTGTCGCTATAAATAGGCTCGCCTTTATCGTTCAAATTCAATTCACCGCGCGGCGGGGCGTTGTGCCCGCCCGCTGTGGGGCCCTCGATGACGAAGCCTTGCAGCTTACCCTCACTGCGCTTGATCAGCGCCTGCGCCAGCACGACGGATGAGATGATGGGCAAAAACTTAGGACGCTTCAGCTTACCGAAAAACCGCACGAGGCCCGGAAAGACCGCTGCCGGATCAAAGTGCATACGCAGATCATCGTCGGCAGCCGCGCCTTGCACATCGAGGCGATAGGAGACCGGCTCATGATTAGCCAACTTATCCAGAATCTTGGCGATTTGCGTCGGAATGCCCGCGCCCATCTGCACGTAGTCCACCCCGGCCAACATTGCCCCATAAAGTGAGGCCAAGATCGGCATCTGCACTTTTTCCAGCAAGTTGATGCCGACCAGCCCCGAGTGGTTTTCTTTTGCGAGGAACACCTCGACGAAGTTGGCAATAGCCGTGACCTGGTTCAAAGATTTGGGTGGGCGCACCGTATACTTTACGGGCAGTTTACGTGGCGCGGTTTCGGGCTTGCCGCCCGGAATGTAGTAGCGATCCAGAATTGTCTGCACTACCTCAGGCAGAGGAATGTTTGACAGTGCCCGCCGCACGTGACCTTCAAGATCACCTCGCGCCAGCCGATTGGCCAGAACAAAAGCTATGCCCGTGCCTGATACCATGCCCAGTTGCCCCAACTGCGACACGGCTCTGGCTAGTCTCCAGTCGGAAATGGCTACACCCATGCCGCCTTGAATGATCATCGGCTCATTCATTCGCGTCTCCTAACAAATACAATTCGACCGATCGTCAGCCAGAACTGTGCATCAGGCTCGAAGGATCGGCCGGCGAATGCAATGTTGGTCCAAGGGATAGCGCCGCAGTTCCGGTGTCTAGGCGACTTCCCCCGCGGCCCCGCCGGGCGTTACCCACTACCCATGCGATGCTCAATGCGCGCCTTCTTCGTAGAGCCCATCGTCGAACTCTCGGCCACGCTTCCGTGGAGTTCGCCTGTGCCAGTTACCAGCAACGTCAGCCACTCCGGTTGACCATTATCAAGATCGTCGATGTCTTGGCGACCAATTTGCCTACCGCTCTTCCCGCAGACATAATCGTGCTCTCATATTTGGTGGACCGGGCACTACATCCCCCTTCAAAGGCGATGGGGAGAGGGGATTCCCAGGCCCCACAAAAGCCTTCCCTTTATCC
>CAZSNH010000380.1:0-3224 GCA_964607855.1 uncultured Hyphomicrobium sp.
ACCCTCACAAACACGTTCTGGCCGATGGTCGTTGAGCAGACCGCACGCGGCGAGCGCGGTTATGATCTCCCCTCCCGCCTACTCAAGGAGCGTATCATTTTCGTGACCGGTCCGGTTGAGGATCAGATGGCCTCGTCGATCTGCATGCAGTTGCTCTTTCTTGAAGCGGAAAATCCGAAGAAAGAGATCTCGATGTACATCAACTCGCCGGGCGGAGTTGTGACGTCGGGCATGGCGATTTATGACACCATGCAGTTTGTGAAGCCTCCGATCGCAACACTGTGCATCGGACAGGCGGCATCGATGGGCTCGCTGCTGCTGTGTGCCGGGGGCAAAGGCATGCGCTATGCGCTTCCGAATGCCCGCATCATGGTGCACCAGCCCTCTGGCGGCTTCTCCGGTCAAGCCTCCGACATTGAGCGCCACGCCGAGGACATCATCAAGATGAAGCGCCGGCTGAACGAGGTCTACGTGAAGCACACCGGTCAGACCTATGAGCAGATCGAGCGCACACTGGACCGCGATTACTTTATGTCGGCAGAGCAGGCGCGGGACTTCGGGCTAATTGACCGTGTGCTGACCAAACGTGAAGAGGTTGAGGGGCTCTCTGGCGACGGTAAGACATCGTAAGGATTTGTTCCGTTTGCGTTCCTGGCAGTGCCGGCGCCTCTTTGGCCGCTCGCGGACGTCGCGAAGTCGCAGGAGAGGTGGAGAACCAACCCGGGAATTTCCGGATTTTGCATCCTCAAGGCCATGGTCGGGGCCAAATTCCCCTCAACATTGGGCATTCGAGGGCTAGCAAAGGGCGCGGCGTAACGGTGTGGTAACAGGGTCCCTGGAAAGCCCCGGTTGGTGGAGCGGACGTTAATCCAATCTTGATCTAGCCGACGCTAGCGTGTTGAGATCAGATTTCTAGATAAGATTCACTGCCCTGCGGCGGGAAGAGGCCGCACACTATGAGGCAAAGCCTGGCCGAATTCGGCTTCCGAATGAAGACCGGCGACGGATGTGAACGGAATGGCTCAAGAAAACAAGAACACGCTTTACTGCTCGTTCTGCGGCAAGAGCCAGCACGAGGTGCGCAAGCTTATTGCGGGACCGACCCTCTTCATTTGTGATGAGTGCGTTGAACTCTGCATGGATATCATCCGTGAGGAGAACAAGAACACCCTCGTGAAGTCTCGCGACGGCGTTCCCACGCCACAGGAGATTTGCCAGGTTCTGGATTCCTATGTGATCGGCCAGGCCCATGCGAAGCGCGTGCTTTCGGTGGCCGTCCACAATCATTACAAGCGCCTCAATCATGCCAGCAAGAACAACGATGTCGAGCTTGCGAAATCGAACATTCTTCTCGTTGGTCCGACTGGCTGCGGCAAGACTCTGCTTGCCCAGACACTGGCACGCATTCTCGATGTGCCCTTCACAATGGCAGATGCAACGACGCTGACGGAAGCCGGATACGTCGGCGAGGACGTGGAAAATATTATTCTGAAATTGCTGCAGAACGCCGACTACAACGTTGAGCGGGCGCAGCGTGGCATCGTCTACATCGATGAGATCGACAAGATTTCCCGCAAATCGGACAATCCTTCGATCACACGCGACGTATCGGGCGAAGGCGTTCAGCAGGCCCTGCTTAAGATCATGGAGGGTACGGTCGCGTCCGTGCCGCCGCAGGGCGGGCGCAAGCATCCCCAGCAGGAATTCCTGCAGGTGGATACATCAAACATTCTATTCATCTGCGGGGGTGCCTTCGCCGGTCTTGAGAAAATCATATCGCGCCGCGGCAAGGGAACCTCGATTGGGTTTGGGGCACGCGTCATGGGCCCCGACGAGCGTCGCACGGGTGATATTCTTCGTGAAGTTGAGCCGGAAGACCTTCTCAAATTCGGGCTTATTCCGGAATTCATTGGCCGTCTGCCGGTCATCGCAACTCTCGAAGACCTCGACGAGACGGCGCTTGTGCAGATCCTCACCGAACCCAAGAATGCGCTCGTCAAGCAATACCAGCGCCTCTTCGAGATGGAGGACGTGAAGCTCTCGATCACTCAGGATGCGCTGAAAGCGATTTCCCGCAAGGCCATCGAGCGCAAAACCGGTGCGCGCGGTCTCCGCTCCATCATGGAAGCCATTCTTCTCGATTCGATGTTCGATCTGCCCGCTCTTAAAGGTGTCGACGAGATCGTCGTGGGTCCCGAGGTCGTCGAAGGCGGCGCTCGCCCTCTCAGGATTTACTCCGATCGGGCCGAGGAGAAGGGTTCAACTGCTTCATAAGACACGGCAAGACTTGTCCAAGTTCGTTCCTTGGGGAGGGATTGCCGTGCCAAATCCATTGCCAACGCCACCGAATAGGCTCAGGCTCTTGATAAATTTTGGACGGTCACCATGTGTTCCGGGTTAGGCAGTGTGCCCCATCAGCGCGAAGATTTCGAAGGCGGGCTGTAGCTTACCGGGGCGATATCCCGATTTTGGAATAACTCAGCCGCGGCTGTGGGAGTATGCCAATATCAGGGCCGGCTGATGTGATGGTCGACACTGGACAAGCAAGGATGAGATGGGAAGAGCCATGAGCGACGATAAACAGACCCGCGAAAAAGCCGGTGCAAGCGACCTTTATCCGGTCCTGCCGCTCCGCGATATCGTAGTCTTCCCTTACATGATCGTTCCGTTGTTTGTCGGTCGCGAGAAATCCATCCACGCGCTCGAAGAGGTCATGCGGGCCGACAAGCAGATCGTGCTTGCGGCACAGAAGAATGCTGGCGACGATGATCCGGCAACCGACGCGATCTTCCAGGTCGGCACGCTGGCCTCCGTACTCCAACTCCTGAAGCTCCCCGACGGCACCGTGAAGGTGCTGGTCGAGGGCACGTCGCGCGCGCGCATTACACGCTACGTCGAGAACCCGAGTTTCTTTGAGGCCGAAGTCGAGCGCGTGCCCGAGCAGCTTGGCTCAAAAGAGGAAATCGAGGCGCTCGCACGCTCGGCGGTCTCTCAGTTTGAAAACTATGTCAAGCTCAACAAGAAGATCTCGCCCGAAGTTCTAGGCACGATCGCGCAAATCGAGGACTACTCGAAGCTTGCCGATACGATCGCCTCTCACCTTGCCGTCAAGATTTCCGACAAGCAGGACGTCCTCGAGACGACGACGATCTCCGAGCGCCTGGAAAAGGTCTACACGCTCATGGAGAGCGAGATCTCGGTGCTGCAGGTCGAGAAGAAGATCC
>CAZSNH010000381.1:0-3210 GCA_964607855.1 uncultured Hyphomicrobium sp.
CTTGGCCTTCCTTCACCGCCTCTGCCTCCTTGACCAATATTTCGTCCACGATACCGCCCTCCAGGTGCTGGAGCGGCTTGGTGCTTGAATCCGCGGCAACGCGCCCAGGTGCGATTGCTGCGCTGTCGAGTGGAGCGACCGCCGCAAGTCCGCCGAGCACGCCGAACACGACGGCGATGGCAGTCGAAGCAAATGACGCGAACCATGTATGATCGCTAGAAGGAGGCCTTATCGTGCTCGCAGTGTGCATCGCAATTTCTCCGAGACTTTAGGCGGCAGCTACGGACGATTGACTTTCGCTTGGGATGCCTGTTGCAGCTTGCTGAGCTTGGGGCTGCCTCAGCTGCGTGAGCTTCGGAGCGTTGATCTTCGCCAAGACGCGATCGCGCTCCCCGAAAAGCTGAATCTGTCCGGCATTCAGAACGAGCACGTAATCGACGTGAGCCAGCAGCTGCGGCTTATGGGTGACCACGACGATCGTCGTTTCGCGCGCTTTCAGTGCGCGGAGAGCACCGGCTAGAGCATTTTCGCCTTCAGCATCGAGGTTCGAGTTGGGTTCATCGAGGATAACAAGGCGAGGATCGCCGTAGATTGCGCGGGCGAGCGCGATGCGCTGGCGCATGCCACCCGAAAGAACGACGTTACCGTCGCCGAGCTCAGTCTCATAGCCGTGCGGCAGTTTGAGTATTGCCTCATGGACGCCAGCCAGCTTGGCAGCCGCAACGACGGCGTCATCATTCGGTGTGCCGAGGCGCGCGACGTTTTCAGCGATGGTCCCCGGGAAGATATCTATCTCCTGAGGGAGATAGCCGATGCAGCCTCCGAGCTGAAGCGGATCCCAATGCGCGAGAGAAGCCCCGTCGAGCCGCACGGCCCCAGCCGACGGACGCCAAATTCCAGCAAGAGCCTTCGCGAGGGTGGACTTTCCGCCGCCGGAAGGGCCGATGATCGCCAGCACAGAGCCCGCCTCGATTGCAAAGCTCACACCGTTCACAATCGGGCTACCACCTCTGGCGGGCCTCAGGACCAAATTCTCCACGGCGATATGCCCCTTCGGGTCGGGAAGACTTGTTGCCTTGGGAGGAGCCGGCAATGACTTGAAAAGTTCATCCAAGCGCTTGCGAGCCGCACGACCCGCAGCCACACGCTTCCAGTTTGCAACGGCGTGCTCGACGGGCGCGAGGGCGCGGCCCATGATGATCATTGCGGCCATCATCACACCGGGTGAAATCATCCGATCGATGGCGAGCCATGCGCCGGTGCCAATGAGTGCAATCTGAACGCTTAGGCGCACCACCTTGGTGGCAGTCGTGATGAGCGCAGCCCACTCACTGGCATCGACCTGGAATGAGAGTGCGTTATTCTGTTTGCCGAGCCAGCGTGCGAGCGCCGCACTCCCCATGCCTAGCCCGCTAATCGTTTCTGCATTGCGCAGACTGTCCGTAGAAAATCTTTGAGCTTCCGCTGCGTGCCGGCTTGCCTCCTGTAGGCGGTTTCGCGTGATGACCTCGGCAAGTAGCGCAAACGTGAAGATGAGGATCATTCCGCCGAAGGCAACTGCGCCCAGGGCTGGGTGGAACATATAACAAATGCCGGCGAACACCGGCGTCCATGGCACATCGAACAAGGCCGAAACCGTGCCGCTGGAGAGCGACTCGCGAAGCGTTTCGGCATCCTTGAGGGCCTGAGCAGCCGACGACGGGTGACCGGCTAACTGCGCACGCATGGCGAGCTCGAAAACCGGCCTCGATATGTTTTCGCTGAACCGCACGCCGCCCCGGACAAGTATTCCGCTGCGGGCAAATTCGAGAATTCCGTAAAGCACGAGGAACACAGCGACGATCAGTGTCAACATCAGAAGTGTATTGAGATTGCGGCTCGCGAGCACGCGATCATAGACCTGCAGCGAATAGAGAGGGATGGCGAATAGCGTCAGATTGATGAAGATGCTGAGACCAAACACGGCGCGCAGGGCCGGCATTGACGCTTTGATCGCAGAAGCGAGAGGTGTTTCGCAGTGCCCCATGCCACTTTTCCGAACTGCCATCGTGCGCCGAAGGCACGAATTTGTGTCGACTGTGCCGCGTCTAACCAAGATTGCAGGGTTAGCATTGCGTCTCATCTGGTGATGGCGCTGTTACGTGGGGAACAGTAGCCCCACAAGTTTGGTGTTACGCAAGGAACACCGGTCGCGGCGTGATGCGGCCGAACTGATTTCTTCTCCGCCAGTGAGGAATCACTGCGCAAGCCGCGCATTTTCGCGGCTCTGACCAGCGCTCTCTTATATTGCATGAAAGGAATAATAGGTCATGATTCAGCTCCGCGGAACCAACAGGAACGATGTGCTTACCGCAACGCTACCTGATGAATACTGGATTGTTGGGCTGGACGGCCGCGATCAGCTCACAGGCGGAAGCTTCAGTGATTACCTCAACGGCGGAACTGGTGCCGACCGCCTGTATGGAGGTGGCGGAAACGATAGGCTGCTCGGCGGTAGTGGAAATGACTATCTCAGCGGCGGCTCTGGCAATGACATCCTTGAAGGCGGAAGTGGTGCCGATGAGCTCGTCGGCGGTGAGGGTATCGATACCGCAAGCTATCAACAATCCACCGCCCGAGTCATAGTCGATCTCATGGCTGGTAGCGGCGCGGGCGGCGATGCCCAGGGCGACGTCTTGAAGGGCATCGAGAACGTGACTGGGAGTGCATACAACGACGTACTTTATGGAGGTCTGGGCTGGAACGTGCTGAACGGAGGCGCGGGCAATGACCGCCTCTATGGTCGCGACGGCAACGACACGCTCGAAGGCGGAGCGGGCGCCGACTATCTTGACGGTGGCACCGGCTTCGATACGGCCGACTATTCGAAGTCGAGCGCGGCGGTCGAAGTCAATCTTGCGGCGAACAGCGCTAGTGGAGGTGATGCGCAAGGAGACGGCTTCAGGAGTATCGAGCGCGTCGTCGGAAGCGATTTCGATGACACGCTTGCCGGCAACAGCGCCGACAATACTCTGGAAGGCGGACTAGGCAACGATACCCTCATCGGTGGCGCCGGAAACGACCTCCTTATGGATTTTGACGGCGACAACACTTTTGTGGGCGGAGCAGGCGCCGATCATATCCTGGGCGGGTCCGAAGTGGACACGCTGACCTACGAATTCTCCTCTGCGGGCGTCACCGTCAATCTCCTCACGAATTCTGGCGCTGGCG
>CAZSNH010000382.1:0-3197 GCA_964607855.1 uncultured Hyphomicrobium sp.
TATGTTGACCCACGGGATTTTGACTGGCTGCCCCCGCCCCGGCCCGCAAGCTGCGGCAAGTATCGCTACTGGAACGGCGCGTTTTGTGCCGATGCACGATACCGTCCGCCATACGTTGGACCGCGATGGTGAGGGCTTATTGCGCTTTCCTCACCGGGGGCTCTTGCCTCGACGCGCCTCGATAGGACGGTCACCGTCATAAGCGGAACAAAAAAACGATCACCGTTTCCGCGTTTCCGGCTCAGACACCAAGCTCATCTCAAATATTTTCACCGGCAGGTGCAAATCATATTATTAGGTTGCTTCTCAAGCTCGCAAGAAACGGCAAGGCAGAACCAGATGAACCGATGCACAGGGCAGTTGATATGGCGCCTTTTTGGCATTGCTGCTGCGGTGACCGCCATGTGGTCGCTGCCAGCACGCTCTGCCGATAATCTCGACGGCTTCTGGATGGATTCGGATGGCGAGGTCATCCTGGAGGTAAGCCGCTGTGGCGACGCGCGGTGCGCAAAGGTCGCCTGGCTGAAGAAGCCGCTTGGACCCGACGGGCTCCCCCTGACAGACTATCGAAATTCAGACCCCAAGCTTCGCAGCCGGCCGGTCTGTGGACTTCGGGTCGTGTCCGGCTTCAAGCAGCAGGCCGACGGCACATGGGCCGAGGGAAGCGTCTATGTTTCGGACTTGGGTGCTACCTTCAGTGGCTATGCCGAAGTGCTTAGCGCGAACAAGGTCAAGATCACGGGATACGTTTTGCTACCGCTCTTCGGTCAATCGGAAATCTGGACACGAGTAACGACCCCATTTGAGCACTGCGAGAAAAAGCAGGAAAAAGCCGCTCAGTCGCAGGGCTCAGCCAAAGCCAAAACCGCTCCGACGCCAGATTCTATGGCGAAAGAAGTGCCGGCCGGGACAGCAAGCGCTGAGTGATCAGCTTCCTTTCAGACAAACTGCAGCACGAATAATGGAGGCGCGCTGACGCGCGGACCTTTTGCTCAATGGTTCCGCTCGCCTGCATGCGGAACAGCTGACGCTCGGCCCGGCAAAAAAATTGGGCGGCCCGTTACGGCCGCCTACCTCTACAAACCAGCGTGTCAAGAACTCTCAGGTCTCCATTGCCCAAATCTCTTGATCGTCGGTCAATCTTGAACCTCTCGACACGCTTAAGCGGCGGGTATCCATCTGCCGGCCGTGTATCCAAATGCCACGGCGTCAGGATTCTCGTGAGCGGTCTTACGTAACTTGTTAATCGCCTCGATCCTGATCGACCTGGAGGTCAAAGCTTCCGAATTCGCCCGCTTGGATTCCACGTAGCCACTCAGAATAATCACTTTCTTCCCGCCGATTTCGACCTTAGGGCATTCCATGACGTCCTCCCTAACGATGGCGGTCATCCGCTCAAGTGTTGTCAGTACTTCAGGCCTGCCTTGTTTTTGGCTCGAGCTTCACGAACGGAAAGCCGAAACGCGCCGTGCAGGCTGGTGGGCAATGGCGCCCTCAAAGGGTCACCGATTCTCCCCATTGAGGTCACTATCGCACCCCTTTTGTGGTATGAATGTGACAGAAGTCAACTTTTTTGAGTTTTCCAAAAAAAGTTCTTGACAGCAATCCGGCGTTTGGTGGTGCGCGGCCAGATTCGGAGGGGGTGCCCGCTCCCCTCGCTTTTAAGGCTTGCCGCCCGCCATCGCGCTTTGGGCAAAGAGCGACATCATCAGAAAAGCCAAACCGGACATCAGCATATTGATCCCGGCCAGAAGTCCGATAGCCCATTCTGCCGAACTCGGAAGCTCCAGAAAAATCATTCCGCCGACGGCCATGGACACGAGTCCGCTGAGGACAACCCAAAACCAGCCGTCCAGTGGCCGGACCTTGAAGCCAATCATGAACTTGAATACGCCTTCAGCGAGAAACATGAGTGCCAAGAGGACGGTCAGTCCGACGATGCCGGTCAGCGGGAAGAACGCCAGCCAAGCTCCGACACCCACGTAAAGGAGGCCGATGAGGACGTCGCCCAAGAAACCTCTCCAATCCAGGGCGAAGAAGGAGTGCACGACTTGCGCGAACCCCGCAGCCAAGAAAAGCCACCCGAGGACAATCTTGACGGCGATCGTTGTTGCGAACGGCGCTCCGATGGCGGCAACAGCCAGAATGATGAGAATGATACCGAGCGCAACAAACCAGATTCGATTCCTGGCCAAGGCCGCACTCACCGCCTCAGCCTCAATTGCGGTCGATCCACTCCCGATTGCATTGGTCATGATCGCACCCCCAGAGCCTGAACAGGGAGCAAATAGGGATGCGGGCGCATCGCAATTGTCAAGCGATTCCGTTGGGACAGCGCCGGCGGAGAGAGCAGCCGACACCGAGGGCCGAGCAAAGACCCGCGTGTGCAAGCGGCAGAGATAGAGTCTGCTCCTTTGACGTTCGCTCCATTTGGTGGCGGGCCTAGAGATCGCCAGCGTCAACGCCTCAAGCTACGGGCGGCGCGAATTGCACTTATGCCAGATTACGGATTCATTCAGCCACAGCTACGCATTTGCAGCTGGGGTTGATGCGCAACGCAGCTCACCGGATAGGGGTACGCGTTCCGGAACGGAGATAGAAACCGCACCCCAAACTCGCGGCCCTTTACCCGTACCACAGTGCAGTCGATTTCGCTTTGATCGAAAGGAAATCTCAAGGTGAGACGCTTTGGCCATTTCATTCTGTATAACGTGAGCTCATCGGGCATCCTGAGGCGTGCTCCCGAAGCCGAAATATCGAGTAGCTTGCAAATAATTTCCGCACCCAACTCGACGCTCCACAACTGAGCTGGCTGGCAAACCGCTTTTCGTGGATCAAGCCGCTTCTCATTCGATGCCATCGCATCTCCTCCAGCGTCTGCGCGCAAGAACGCATTCCCCCTCTTCATCGATCTTGGCCGCAATTCCTTGAGGACGAGTGCGCTGTGGTTTGAAATTTCTAGTCTAAATTCAACTAGAATTGCTTAAAATTGACGCGAATTATTTGGTCGTGCGATTGCATCTTAGTCATGGGCAAGAGAATCTGCCCGACATAAGCGGGGAAGCTCTCGCCGTTAATGGGGCCGTCAAACACGCAGGGCGCATCAATCCGATCCACTCTCGGCCGCGCGATAACGGTCATGGTCTGCCCGGGACCGCACGGCGCCTTGCCGGGAAGATGTTCGCCGTGCCGAGCCC
>CAZSNH010000383.1:0-3173 GCA_964607855.1 uncultured Hyphomicrobium sp.
ATTGTGTTCTGGCCCGATGGCGATGCGATTGCGATCGGTTATGGTCCAACACCGGTTTCGCGACGGGGCGAAATCCGACTTGTTAGTCCCTGCAATGTGTGGGCGATGGCCCTCGATGACGTCTGCCAGTTGAAAGGTGTTTATCCGGGGGAACGCGTTTCGGTCACCGTTGCCTGAGCGAGCTGGGATACCAAACGAAACTCAAAGCCTGATCCGCGAGAGAATGAGCGCAGCCAAGTCATCGAGGGGATTGGCGGTGAGCGGCGTGATTGCTGCGAATTCGGCCTGACAGGCTTCGGGCGTAAGACTCGCGATTGAGAGGCTTCGCGCCCATCCCTTGCTCTCCAAGTACGCGCGATAGCTCTGCTCGAGATCGGGAAGCATCCAAGACTCCGGAAGAACAGCGATCACCGGTTTTCGCATCCAGACGGCTTCTGAGAGCATGGAACTCGAATCGCCGGTGCACAGGACGTTCGAAACGCGGGCAAAAAATTGGGTTAGTGTTCCGGTTCCCTGAGTGCGCACATCGATGAACTCGGCAATCGCTCCCTTAGGGTCACGCGCCAATGCGGCGAGGCGGTTACTCACTGCCTCTGGAGTGCGCGGAGAGTTTGAGACAAGCCAGCGCCTGCCCGTCGTGGCATGGTCCTGCTCTAGAAAGGCGGTGAGCCTCGCCCAATCTCGATCCGTGTAAGTAAAGGTGCCCGAGTTGCCCCCTACCAGTAGTCCAGAGGCGAGCCCGCCCAGGGGGGAGGCAGGCATGGTCGGCAGACTGTCAGGATCGCCGGCGGACGGCTTCAAGGTCATCGCCGCATTGGGCGTGCGCACGTCGCGCTCGTAAGAGGTGAGCACCAAGGCAAAGTCGTGCGCAGGGTAGCGCCGCAATGAACCATAGAAGATGTTGGGGGCCTTCGAGATTCGGGCGGCCGCGACATTGGGTGCAAGCGTATCGCCGCCAGCCGAGACGATGAGGCCGGCATCTGCGACCTGTTCCGGACCGATGCAGTAAAGACGCTTCAAGAGCTGATGTGGCGAGAGCAGTTGCGAGAGGCGCCATACCATTCCCGGGGTTAGGCCGAGCGGACGCCTCACGTCGATGCGATGGACCTCAAGGGGTCTCGTGCGCGCGATTGCCGCGATGATCCCTTCCGCGAGGTGGAAATGGCCGGGCCGGTCGTCGGCAATGTGAAGGGCAATTAGAGGTCGCATGGCTCTCCCTACAGCCAGAGGACAACTGAGGACAATGGGGAGAGCGCAAGGCCCTTACGTTAAGAATGCTTGGTGGGCCCGCCAGGATTCGAACCTGGAACCAGACGGTTATGAGCCGTCAGCTCTAACCATTGAGCTACGAGCCCCCATGGCGGCGCTTCTATAGGAGTGCAGGTCCCCGTCAAGGGCGCTGCCTCTTTTCAACCAGAAATCTGTACAAAGAATCAAGGCAGTCGAGGAGCCTTCTTGAATGACGACGAAAAAGCTCGGTGGTCTGACAAGACTTGCGGTCATGGTTGCCGTTTTGATGGCCGGATCGGAAATTGCCCGGACGCAGGAAAAAGTGATGCAACGAACAGTGACGGTATCCGCAAGCGGCGAGGTATCGGTGCGCCCGGATATGGCGCGGGTGTCGGCCGGAGTGACGAGCGAGGGAACAACCGCGCGTGAGGCGCTTGATAAGAATACGGCTGCGATGGCGAAGCTCATTGCCGGGTTGAAGTCGGCTGGCGTTGAGGCGGCCGACATCCAGACCTCCAGCATCAGCGTGCAGCCTCGCTATACAAATCCGCGCGAGGGCCAAGTCGCCGTCATCAACGGCTACACGGTGTCAAATACAGTCGATATTCTTGCCCGCGATCTCAAGAGGCTCGGCGAACTCCTGGATGGGCTCATCGGGCTCGGCGCAAACCAGATGCATGGATTGAGTTTCGAGGTGAGTGAGGCGGAGACCCTGCGGGACGAGGCGCGCAAGGCTGCGATCACCAACGCGCGCCGTCGGGCCGAGCTATATGCCGCCGCTGCCGGCGCGAAGGTGGGCGAAGTGCTGACAATCTCCGAGGATACGATCCATCCGGCGCCCAGACCCTATGCCATGGCCAGAAAAGCGGGGACAGAGGTGATGCCAATCGAGGCAGGTAGCGAAACGCTCGAGGCTCGCGTTAGTGTGACTTGGGCCCTGAACTAATCCCTCTTGCAGATCGCAACACTTTGTAGCTCTTTTGAAAATAGGTCAGCGCGTGGACATTCAAAGCAGCAGCCCGTGAAGTTTTGCTCGCGGCTAGAGCAGCGACACGATCTCGACCTCACGCGCCAAGGGCGCTGAGCCTGGCTGATGATCCCAATCGGCGTAGTTGCGCATTTCGCCAGTCGATTTGAGGCGACGGAGTGCGGCAAGATCGATTGTAGCCGTCACCCAGCGCGCTTCATTGAGCGGGCCTTCCGCAAGCACACCGTTGTCGGCAACTCCATGTTCGGAGGGAACGTAGATACCAGCAGCGCCCGCGTTGTGATCGACTGCGGGTGACCAAGGTGCGTCGCCGACCGTCGGGCTCTGAACGGTTGCAATCGTGTTCTCGAGGGCGCGAGCGGCGGCAGCCGTGCGCACTCGGTAATAGCCCGAGATGCGTTCGGTGCAAGACGGTACGAGCACGACTTCGGCACCGGCTTCGGCCTGTGCACGCACGAGAAGCGGAAACTCACTGTCGTAGCAGATCGCGACGGCGATTTTTCCAAGTGACGTATCGAACACGCGAAGCGGCCCGCCGGCGGAGATGCCCCAATCGCGCTCGAAGGGCGTCATGATAATCTTTTCCTGCTCGCCGACGAGGCCGCCTGGCGTCACAAGCTGGGCCGCGTTGACAAAGCGTCCATCGCTCTTTCTGATCGGTCCCGAGCCAACCAGGATGTGCACGCCGTGCTCGCGCGCGAGCCCCACGTGCAGCCCAACGCGCTCCCCCGCAACCTCCGCAACTCGCGAAAGCGTGGCCTGGAGGTCGTTGCAAACGTCAGGCCCGAAGGCAGCCGCTTGCTCGATTGCGCCATACTCCGGGAACACCAGGAGGTCGGCACCTGTTGCAGCTCCGTCAATTACCCAGCGCTCGATTTTAGCTTCCCACTCTGCGAGCGACTTGGGCTGGTCGATCGGATATTGGGCCGCTGCAACGCGGAGCTTCCCGGGCGCC
>CAZSNH010000384.1:0-3155 GCA_964607855.1 uncultured Hyphomicrobium sp.
CGCGGCGGCCGCACTGTCGCGAGCCAAATTCTTCGGCCGTGAGACGATATCTCTGTTCTTCGTCTTGCCGATTGCGCTCCCTGGCATCATCACTGGCATTGCGCTCCGCTCGGCATTCGACATCATGGGGCTCGACTTCTCGATGTGGACCATCATTCTTGGTCACGCGACGTTCTGCATCGTGGTCGTTTACAACAATGCCATTGCGCGCTTCCGCCGGCTGAGCGGGAATATCATTGAGGCGTCCATGGATCTCGGGGCCAATGGATTCCAGACATTCCGACACATCGTGCTCCCGCAAATCGCCACCGCACTGCTTGCCGGTGGCATGCTCGCCTTTGCCCTTTCCTTCGACGAGGTCATCGTCACAACGTTTACGGCCGGCCAACAATCGACGCTGCCGATCTGGATGCTGTCGGAACTCATCCGACCGCGACAGCGCCCCGTCACCAACGTTGTTGCAGTCTTCGTCATTCTGGTAACGCTGCTGCCAATCCTCGCTGCCTACTATTTCACGCGCGAAGGTGAGCACATCGGCGGATCGTCCAAATAGCCCATCAACCACGCCACAAGTGGAGGAGAACCATGCTCGACACTCAGATGCTGATCGGCTCGAATCTCGTTGACGGCAGCGAGGCGCCTGAGGCCATCATCAATCCCAAGACGGAAGAGACGATCGTCGCGCTGCCCGAGGCCTCGCCCGCCCAGGTCGACGCGGCCGTGGACGCCGCCGCCAAGGCTTTCCCATCTTGGTCGCGAACCACGCCCGCCGAACGCTCGGGCCTGCTCTTGAAGCTCGCGGACGCCATAGACCGCGATGCAGAGAGCTTCGCCACAGTCGAAGCCTTGAACTGCGGCAAACCACGCATCCGGGTGCTGCAGGATGAGATGCCGGCAATTTCCGATTGCTTCCGCTTCTTCGCCGGCGCCGTGCGCAACATGCATGGTGCGGTTGCCGGTGAGTATCTCTCCGGCCATACGTCCATGATCCGGCGAGACCCAATTGGTGTCGTCGGCTCCATCGCGCCATGGAACTATCCGCTGATGATGGCGGCCTGGAAGCTCGCACCCGCGCTGGCAGCGGGAAACACGATCGTACTGAAGCCATCCGAGATGACCCCGCTCACCACACTCAAGCTCGCGAAGGTGTGCGCAGAGATCTTCCCCGAGGGCGTGGTCAACATCATCCACGGACGCGGTGCCACCACCGGAAACGCACTCATCAGCCATCCCAAAGTGGCCATGGTGTCTCTTACGGGCAGCATCGGAACAGGTCAGAAAGTTCTGCAGGCAGCCTCCGCCACTTTGAAACGCACGCATCTTGAGCTCGGCGGCAAGGCGCCCGTCATCGTATTCGATGACGCCGACATTGCTTCCGTCGTTGCCGGCATCAAGACTTTCGGTTTCTACAATGCCGGGCAGGACTGCACGGCCGCCTGCCGCATCTATGCGGGCCGGAAGATCTACGACAATTTTGTGGCCGACCTCTCAAGCGCAGTAAAGGAACTCAAGTTCAACCAGCCAAACGACGACGAGAATGACATCGGGCCGTTGATATCAGCTACCCAGAAGGGCCGCGTGCAAGGCTTCGTGGAACGCGCCACGCAGCAGGCGCACGTCTCGGTGACGGCGGGTGGCAAATCACCTGGAGGCAAGGGCTTCTTCTTCGAGCCCACGGTTATCGCAGGCGCAGCGCAGGGAGACGAGATCGTGAAGAAGGAGGTGTTCGGACCTGTCGTGTCAATCACCCGCTTTGACGACGTCGAGCAAGCGGTCGCCTGGGCCAACGACAGCGATTATGGGCTGGCGTCCTCGGTGTGGACCTCGGATATTGCAAAAGGCATGGCAACTGCGTCACGGCTGCAATACGGATGCACGTGGGTCAACACGCACTTCATGCTGGTTTCGGAGATGCCCCATGGCGGCCTTAAGTCCTCCGGATACGGCAAAGACCTTTCCATGTATGCGCTCGAGGACTATACGGTCGTGCGCCATGTCATGGTGAAGCTCTAGAGCGCCGCCTTCGGGAGGATTTGACGCCGGACAAAGTAGGGAGCGCTCTATTGTGCTGTGATTTCATTTATTACAAGATTCCTGAGCGGAGATACGTTCAGTGACAATTCCAGCATCCCTTTCTCACACCGTCCAGCAGACCCAGGAGTGGCTGAAGGAGCTTCGCGACAACGGCGGCCTCGCGGATACAAGTGAGGCCCTCGCCGTTCTAAGGGTCGTGCTGCAGCAGTTGCGCGACCGGCTGACCATGGAGGAGGCCGTCGATCTCGGCGCCCAGCTCCCGACCCTCGTTCGAGGCATCTACTACGAGGGCTGGCAGCCGCACAATGTTCCCCACAAGGTGCACTCACGGCAGAAATTCGTTGATGACGTTGCCGCCAAACTCGTGCCGCGCACAATTCCGGCCGAAAGCGCCATAAGAGACGTCTTCGCCATTCTTGCTCATCATTGCGACCCCGGCGAAATATCCGACGTCATCGCCCAACTGCCGGGCGAGCTCAAGGGCCTCTGGCCGGAAGCAGCGCAAACCTACCGGCAGAGAACACATCGCTGATGATGGATTGGGCTTCAGCGCTTCATCTTTTCGTATGTCCCGATGAGCTGAGCTTCCGAGATAATATGGCCCTGCATCGCACTGACGAGTTTGACCTTGGTTGGTTGTCTGAGGTCGCCCAGCATCGCGTCGAGCGCGTAGAGCTTATGGAAGTAGCGGTGTCGCCCAATCGGTGGACAAGGGCCGCCATAGCCGGTTCGTTTCCAATCGTTGAGACCGTGCCGTGAGCCTGCGGGGAGTTCACGCGCAGCTTCCGGCAGCCCCACTGTGGATGCAGGCATATCGTAGACGACCCAATGCACCCACGTCATTCGCGGCGCCCTCGGATCGGGTGCGTCAGGATCGTCGACAATGAGCGCAAGGCTCTTTGTCCCGGCGGGCACCCCCGACCATGAGAGCGGCGGTGATACGTCGTCGCCCTCGCAGGTGTAGCGGGAGGGAATTGATGAGCCCTCGCCGAAGGCTGGCGAAGTGAGTTTCAGTGTCATGTGTGGTTCCCCTTCGCACGTGTTGAATTCAGCGGTTTAAGTTGAGAGTAGCTGAAAATCAAATACCCTACACCCTCTGCCTTCCCGCTTCACACGATCCC
>CAZSNH010000385.1:0-3153 GCA_964607855.1 uncultured Hyphomicrobium sp.
TGTGTTGATGTCGTGTGCGCCGAACCGGATTTTTCAATTACCATGCTTCGGGGTACGGTTTCCCCTATGGGCCCCGTTCGGAGCGGGCCGGCGGAGAAAAAAAAGAGGTGGCTTATGAAACTCACGAAGGGCCATTGCCTGTGCGGAGGCATCAAGTACGAGTTCGAGGGTAAACCGGACTGGATCGCCTACTGTCACTGTGAGAGCTGCCGTCGCCACACTTCATCGGCTGTCGCGACTTTCGTAGGCGTCAAGGTTTCCCAGTTCCGCTATCTTGAGGGCACACCGGCCGCCTATCAATCATCTCCTGGTGTCTGGCGATATTTCTGTCCGAACTGCGGTTCGCCCATGGCTTACACGCATGACGCCAAGTGGCCGGGTGAGGTGCACCTCTACATTGGCAGTCTCGAGCATCCGGAAAAATTCGTCCCCACAGATCACGTGCACACGGGTGAACAGATCCCTTGGTTTGAAGTCGGCGACGAGCTACCCCGGTTCGAAAAATCGAAATCAGGGGCCAAGCCAACGCGCCATGGCCCGAAACGCAAATAGTCGCCTTGAGCAGACCTGCGTGCTATAGGCCCGGGAATGAATCATGCTGTCGTTCAAAAGCCGAATACCCATGTTGCCATCGGCAATGTGACATTTGCCAATGACGCACCGATTGCGGTGTTCGCGGGTCCATGCCAGATGGAGAGCCGGTCGCACGCACTCGAGATGGCGAGCGCGTTGAAGGAAACGTGCGCAAAGCTAGGGATTGGGCTCGTCTACAAGTCGTCGTTTGACAAGGCCAATCGGACATCCCTTACGGGCAAGCGCGGAATCGGATTGAAGGAAGCGCTACCTGTGTTTGCCGAAATCCGCGAGAGCCTAGGATTGCCGGTCGTCACCGATGTGCACGAGAATGCGCACTGCGCAGAGGTCGCCCCCGTCGTCGATGTGCTGCAGATACCTGCTTTTCTCTGCCGGCAGACCGATCTCCTCGTTGCGGCCGCGAAGACGGGCCGTGCGGTCAAAATCAAGAAGGGGCAGTTTATGGCGCCCTGGGATATGAAGAACGCCATCGCCAAGGTCGTGGGCTCGGGAAATCCCAATGTGCTCCTCACCGAACGCGGCGTGTCGTTTGGCTATAACACGCTCGTCGCCGACATGCGCTCTCTCCCCATCCTGGCAGAGACGGGGGCGCCGGTGATCTTCGATGCGACCCATTCAGTGCAGCAGCCCGGCGGGCAGGGCACCAGTTCGGGTGGCGACCGCCGCTTCGTGCCGGTGCTTGCACGAGCGGCGGTGGCGGTGGGAGTTGCCGGGCTCTTTATCGAGACGCATCAGGATCCCGACAACGCGCCCTCGGATGGTCCTAACATGGTGCCGCTCAAGGATTTCGAAGGCCTTCTGCGTGATTTAATGGCCATCGATCGAACGGTTAAGTCGAAGAGCGCGTCCTGACGCCAGGTGAGGGCGCGCTCTCCGCAGAGCGTCTAGTTCCATCTACCCATGGAATGCCGGGAACCGTTGTGGCGCTGCCTCTCGAGCGGCGGAAGCCTTGCGGTCCCCGCTCATCATGTTTTCCGCTCCTCGACGCGAGCGATCGTAATCGGTTTTATGCCGTTCGGATCGGATCTGACGGGAGTTATGTATGGCCGTTCTATCGAGGCCGTGAGGCACGTATTCCCCTTGCAATAGGGATCGTACCCGGCGGCATTGATGGTGGCTATACTGGCCAGGGTGACGAAAAGGCCGGCAGTGTACATGCAGGTGAGGGAAGCTATTGCACGCAGAACAAGATCAACAGACATCACGCGACTCCTGATACTTGAACACTAGCTCAGTTTTGCGCTGACTTTGGGCCGTAGCTGGGAGGAAGACTTGGGCCAGCGTGGCTTCAGGATATGGTAACCCCGGTTAACGGCCCGTTAAGGTTATTAAAGACTGAACGAAATCTTTGCGATTCGTTTCCTGGGCTTCTGCCGATCACATGAAAGTGCGCAGATACCAAGCCCATAGCCGATGCGGCAAGTGCCGGGCGAGCTTGAGCAGCTTTTCGACCTGCCAGGGGAACGCGATCTCGAACTTGCCTTTGGCAAGCCCAGCGAGAATGCGCTCGGCTCCTTCTTCGACTGGCATGAGGTAAGGCATCGGGAAATCGTTGACCTTGGTCATCGGCGTATCGATGTAGCCGGGACAGATGACCGAGACCTTGACATTCACATCGTAGAGGTCGTGCTGCAGGCTTTCAGCGAAATTGATGAGAGCCGCCTTTGAGGGCCCGTATGTGGTCGCGAAGGGCAGCCCAACATATCCTGCGACCGAGGAAACCAGGCCGATATGTCCGCTGCGTCGCGCGATCATGTCCGGCAGTACGGCTGCCACGCCGTTGGCGACACCCATGAAATTGACGTTCATGGTGTGGCGGGCTTCTTCGGCTTTGAATTGCTTGGCCGGCATCTTCTTCCAGACGCCGGCATTAAAGACGGCGAGATCGATGTGCCCGAACTTTTCGCGCACGCTCGCAGCAGCCATTTCCATGGCTGCTTGGTCTGTGACGTCGGCAGGAACGGCGAAAATGTTCGCATTGAGTTTTTCGAGTTCCGCGAGTTTCTCTGCTGAACGTGCCGTGATTGCGACCTTGACGCCCCGGCCGGCAAGCTTGAGGGCCAGTTCGTGGCCAATCCCGCTTGAGGCGCCCGTGACCCAAGCCGTATCCCATGGCAATCGTGCCGTCATGATAGAATCCCAGAGTTCGTGAAAGCCGGGTGGAACTTATATCCCAATGAAGGGCTGCACCAGCCGAGCAAGAAGGCTCTTGAAACGCGCTCTGCCTTCGGTAGCCACGAGGCAGATGCAACCGACCTTAGGATCCGCAACCGGTTGGTGCTCGTCCTCCTCATCAACGTCGGCGACGTCGCCCATCTGGAAGTAACCGAACTTGTCGCGATAGCTTCCTTGCAAGAGCAGCGTGAGCTCGGTCCCGCTATGTCCGTGCTCGGGCACTCGAAACCCGGGGGCCACCTTGATGAGCCGCAGGCGGCCTCGCGCACCTTTTGAAAGTGTAATCTCATGATACCAGACGCCTGGCGCCATCCGCTTCCATGGTACGCTGGCGAGATGCTTTCCAATGAGCGGAACGAGCGGCGCGGGTACGTCTCCCTTTTC
>CAZSNH010000386.1:0-3135 GCA_964607855.1 uncultured Hyphomicrobium sp.
GTCTTTATCTGCATCCAGCTGGATGCACAGCACCGGGTTATCGCTGTCGAGGAGCTTTTCCGGGGAACGCTGACGCAGACGAGCGTCTATCCGCGCGAGGTGGTGAAGGCCGCACTTCGAGCGAACGCTGCCGCAGTGATCTTCGCGCACAACCATCCCTCGGGCGCTGCGCAGCCGAGCCGTGCAGACGAACTGCTCACCCGCAACCTGAAGGACGCGCTTGCCATGGTGGACGTGAAGGTTCTTGACCACTTCATCGTCGCCGGGAATCAGGCACTGAGCTTTGCCGAGCGCGGTCTTCTGTAACAGAGTTTTTCCCGTAGTACCCCTCAACCTGAAAGGAGTAGTAGCAATGCAATCAGCACAAGCACTTGCAGTCGTTCGCAGCCTTGCCAACGGTGTCGATCCGGAATCCGGCGAGGTCTTTCCGCCGGAGAGCGCCTATCAGCGTCCCCAAGTCGTTCGGGCGCTGTATCAGGCAGCCACAGCCTTGGAGCGCATCGACCGCTTCGAGCGCCGAAAAGCGCAGATGCCGGCCAAGACCGGCGAGCCGTGGAGCGAAGACGAGGACCGGAAGCTACTTGCCGGATTCGACGCCGGCAGGGCGCTGCAGGAACTCGCCGCGACGCACGAGCGCACCACGGGCGCGATCCGCGCCCGCCTCCTGAAGTACGGGCGCATCAACACCTAGACGCTACTGGGAAGCAGTCCAGGCCGGGCCGCAAGGCTCGGCCTTCCGTCGTCCAAAAAAACGAGGGGTGGCGCCCCTCGTGCTCCCGCTTGCTTTAAGCCGCCTGCCGCATCGAGCAGCTCCACGGATACGTGTCGCTCTTCTGCCGATTGTTGTCCCACTGGAGCGGCTGAAGATTCGAGAGGTCATCCGTTCCTCCCTTCGCGACGGGCTTGATGTGATCCACCTCCCAGCCGTGTTCGGAGTCGCTGTTCCCGTACTCGGATTTCTTCATCGGGTTGCCGCACATGTCGTAGCGCCACGTGTTCGGGTCGTAGCCGGGGATTGCCCGCCCCTTGTTCCAGACAGCTCCAACCGTGGTACCAGCGAACGGCTTTCCGTTTAGATCGGTGTTGCGATTGCGGGCCATATGGCCTCCTTTCAAAGTTAATGTCGTCATGCTATTCTTTACGAACTCGTCTAGACGACAGCCAAAAAAAGGAGGCCATGGCCCCCTCGATTGCAGTCGTCATCTTTAACTATACGGAATCGTCAATAACATGTCAATCGCACCCAAGAACCAATTCCCGAATCGTCTCCAAGCCCAGCGCGAACAACGCGGACTCAGCCAGGAAGCCCTTGCCAAGCGATCCGGCATGCAGCCGACAGCGATCTCCCACTTCGAGACTGGCGCAAGGAAGCCTTCTTTCGACAACCTCAGGCGCTTAGCGGACGCCCTCGAGACGACGGTTGACTACCTGATGGGTCGAACCGACACCTCCGCCACGGTCACGGCGGCGGGTGACCAGCTTTTTCGCGACTTCCACAAATTAACCACCGAAGATCGCGACATCGCGCGCGATTTCATGGCTTCCCTGGCCAAGCGAAGCAAGGAGCGCAAAGGGTAACGGATCGTGGCGGCCGCCCTCTGGCAAGCCATTGCAGCGTCTGAAGCAGAGACATTGCTGCGGGATCTGGCCGTTCCGGCCTTGCCAGTCTGCCCGTTTTCCATCGCCCGTGATCTCGGTATTGAGGTGCGACCACTCGGCGCGAATTCACAACCTGGCGTATCCGGAATGTTGCTCAGGCACGGAAATGCTTTTGGCATTCTCTACGCTAGGCACCTCAACAACGACGGGTTTGAGCGCTTCTGCGTAGGCCATGAACTCGGCCACTACCGGCTCCCCGGCCATCCGGAGTCAGTTCTCATTGACGGCGTTCACGCCTCGCACGCCGGGTTCTCCTCTGACGACCGCCACGAGCTGGAAGCAGATCACTTCGCGGCCGGCTTACTGATGCCGAGTTTTCTCTTTGACCCGCTACTGGGCAGCGTTGGCACGGGACTATCTGCCGTAGAGACACTCGCTAGCCGTTGCAACACTTCGCTGACGGCGACCGCGATTCGCTACGCTCAACGCACACCCGAAACCGCCGCCATCGTCGTCAGCGTAGGCTCGATCGTCGACTACTGCTTTATGTCCGAGTCCCTACAGTCGATTCGCAACCTAGATTGGCTTCGCAAACGCTCGCCGCTTCCTCAGGCCTCAGTTACACGGCAATTCAACAAGCTCGCCGCCAATGTGACCCGCGGCGAGCGCATGGAGGGAGAATCATCGCTTCAAGACTGGTTCGGCGGGACTCTCAAGGCCAACCTATGCGAAGAGGTTGTCGGCCTCGGCCGCTACGGCAAAACCCTGACCATACTCTCCGCCTCTGAACTTCCGGACCAGGATGAAGCAGACGAGGAAGCGAACCTAGAGGAATTGTGGACACCGAGATTTCGCTGATAGCACAAGGAAGCACAGTCTGAAATCCGTCACCTCGGACCACGCGGCTCATCGGCACCACTCACTTCCGGCCTAACCTGTCCGCGTGCCGTATCCCAAGAGAGATAGAACCCGCGCTCCACGATCTGCCGGCACAGGGCCTCCGGCATGTCCAAGCGAGTACCTTGATCGCTGTAGCAGCCGCAACGCGTCTTCGATGCAAGGCACGCCGCGGGGAAGGGTGCGCGGACAGGCTTCGTTACATCGTCGTAGACGGGCGCCGAATAGGCGAGGCCTTCGACGCGGGGTCTGTATTCGGCGACCCACTCAGCGGTCGTCAGCTTTCCCGAGCGGACCCGCGCCGCGTCCGGGACCGCAGCGGTCGCCGCCTTGGGTGCGCTCTCCTTTTCCGGCTTCGCCGTGCCGGACTTCTCCCACCACTTGGCGACCACCCAGACGAGCCCAGCCAGAAGAATCGGCAGGGCCGCGAGCACGAACACCCGCGCAGGCACCCGCGCCTTGTGCGTATGGACCTCTGCCGAGTGATAGAGCGCAAATACGTCCTTCGGGTAGCTCCACTCGTGCCGGACGGAGTCCTCGCGCGACTTGTCGCACTGCTCCTTCACCGCGTTCCACTCGTGCACCGTGGCCCGCTTGAGGCCGAAGGAGCGCACGACGTGGAAGTGCCGCCCGACCAGC
>CAZSNH010000387.1:0-3127 GCA_964607855.1 uncultured Hyphomicrobium sp.
ATGCGGGGCAAGGATGTGCTTTGGCAGCCCGGCACCGATCACGCCGGCATTGCGACGCAAATGGTGGTCGAGCGCAAGCTTGCCGCTGAGAACCATACCGACCGGCGCACCATGGGGCGCGAGGCGTTTTTGAAGGAGGTGTGGGCCTGGAAGGCCGAGAGTGGCGGCACCATTGTCAATCAGCTGAAGCGGCTCGGTGCATCTTGCGATTGGAGCCGCGAGCGCTTCACGATGGACGAAGGGTTGAGCAAGGCAGTTGTCAAAGTCTTCGTCGAGCTCTTCAATCAAGGTCTCATCTATAAGGATAAGCGCCTCGTCAATTGGGACCCGAAGTTTCAGACGGCGATTTCCGATCTTGAGGTCGTGCAGGTCGAAAAGAAGGGCACGTTCATTTGGAAGGACGGCGATCCCGAGATGCCGTTTGATGCCGACGCACTCGCCAAGGTGCTGGCACGCGATCCCTCCGGACACATGTATTACTTCCGCTATCCGCTTGCCGCGAAGGTTGCGGGATACGATAAGGATTGGATCGTCGTTGCAACGACGCGACCGGAGACCATGCTCGGCGATACGGGCGTCGCCGTGCATCCGGAGGACGAGCGCTATGCTCCGCTCATTAAGGCCGGCGCAAAGGTGAGGCTGCCGCTCGTCGGGCGTGAGATCCCGATTGTGGCGGATGAATATTCGGACCCCACCAAGGGCACTGGCGCGGTCAAGATCACGCCCGCACATGATTTCAACGATTTCGAGGTGGGCAAGCGGCAGAACCTCGAGAAGATCAATGTGCTAGATGCATTCGGCAAAATACTCCGCGAAGGTGATTTGCTTCCTGAAGAAAAGCAGGCTTTGGATCAACGCGCCCCCGACGAACTTGGCATTCAGCAGTATCCAGGGAAAGGACGCGTAGAGATAAACGCAATCAAAGCGATCCCTCGCGAACTTCAAGGCCTTGATCGGTTCGAGGCGCGCAAGAAAGTTGTCGCGGACATTCACGCGCTTGGGCTGCTCGAAAAAATCGAGCCGACGGCGCACACGGTTCCGCACGGCGACCGCTCGGGAGCAGCCATCGAGCCATGGCTCACCGATCAGTGGTATGTGAACGCTGCCGAGCTCGCCAAGGCGGCACTTTCAGCCGTCAAGTCCGGCAAGACCAGGTTCGTGCCCGAGCGTTTCGCCAACGATTACTACCGTTGGCTCGAGAACATCCAGCCCTGGTGTATCTCGCGCCAGCTCTGGTGGGGCCACCAGATCCCCGCGTGGTATGGGCCAGATGGCAAAGTGTTCGTGGCCCAGGTTGAGGCCGAGGCGGCCGCAGCAGCAAAGAAACATTATAAGAAGGTCGTGCCGCTCACCCGCGACGAGGACGTGCTCGACACGTGGTTCTCCTCCGCGCTGTGGCCGTTTTCGACGCTTGGCTGGCCAGACAAGACGCCGGAAATAAAACGCTACTATCCGACGAGCGTGCTCGTCACGGGCTTCGACATCATCTTCTTCTGGGTCGCACGTATGATGATGATGGGCTGCCACTTCATGAAGGAGGTGCCGTTCCGCGAAGTATACATCCATGGCCTCGTCCGCGACGGGCAGGGGAACAAGATGTCGAAGACGCGCGGCAACGTTATCGATCCGCTCGACATCATCGACGGTATTTCTCTTGAAGCTCTCGTCGCAAAACGCACGGCTGGCCTCAGTAAAGAGCAGGCCAACCGCGTCGAGCGCGACGTCAAGAAGGAGTATCCAAAAGGCATTCCCGCCTATGGAACGGACGCGCTGCGCTTCACGATTGCTTCCATGGCGTCGCAAGGCTCGGACGTGAAGCTCGCCATCGATCGTGTCGAGGGGTATCGCAACTTTGCAACCAAGGTCTGGAATGCCTCTCGCTTCGCCGAGCAGAACGAGTGCGTGCGCCAGCGCGACTTCGACCCGAAGAAGGTCAAGCGGACGGTGAACCGCTGGATTGCGGGTGAAACCGAGCGCGCGGTCGCGGCCGTGACGGCCGGCATCGAGGCCTACAAATTCAACGAAGCAGCAAGCGCCGTCTATGAATTTGTATGGGGTACGTTCTGCGATTGGTATCTTGAACTCGTGAAACCCGTTCTTCTCGGAGACGAGGACGAGGACAAGGCAGAGACGCGCGCCACGGTCGCCTGGGTGCTCGATCAGATCCTGAAAATACTCCACCCTTTCATGCCCTTCATCACGGAGGAGCTATGGGCGCACATGGTCGAGCATGGAGTGGCGCGCCGCTCGCTCCTCTGCTTGTCCGAGTGGCCAAACCTCAAGGGTTTGGCGGACGCCGGGGCGGACGAGGAGATCGGCTGGCTAATACGGCTCATTTCCGAGATCCGCTCGGTGAGAACCGAAATGAACATTCCAGCAGGAGCCAAGGTGCCGTTCGTCATTACGGGAGCCTCCGACAAGATCAAACTTTGGACGCTCAATCACGACGAAACGTTGAAACGCCTGGCGCGCCTGGAGAACATCACATTCGCCAAGGCGGTGCCGAAAGGGGCTGCCCTCATCGTCGCCGGAGAAACGACGGGGGCTATTCCGCTCGCAGGCTTGATTGACATGGGCGAGGAGAGGAAACGGCTCGAAAAGGAGATTGCGGCGGCCCAATCCGACATCGCAAAAATGAACGCCAAGCTCGACAACCCGAACTTCATGGAAAAGGCGAAACCGGAGGCCATCGAGGAAGCGAAATCGCGCAAGGCGGAACTCGAGGCCGCCATCAAGCGCTGGCAGTCCGCATTGAAGCGCATCGAGGCGTGAGGGCGTGCGACGCGCTCCGCGTGGCTCGCATTTGCACTTTAGGTTTGAGAGTTCCGAGGGCTCGTCGGCCGCAGCGCAGGCAGCCAACCCCGCTACCTCGCGCCCTTGATCGTCGTGTAGCTGTTGATCAGGTTGCGGTAGTCGGGGATGTAGTTTGCGAAGAGCCTGCCGAGCCCCTCGACGTCGTTGCGCCAGTCGCGGTGCAACTCGCAGGCCACTCCGAACCAAGTCATGAGCTGGGCACCGGCCGCCGCCATGCGATTCCACGCCGAATGGCGCGTGATCTCGTTGAAGGTGCCTGACGCATCGGTGACGACGAACACCTCGTATCCTTCTTCAATCGCCGAAAGCGCCG
>CAZSNH010000388.1:0-3126 GCA_964607855.1 uncultured Hyphomicrobium sp.
TGCCCCGCCGTGGGAATCCCCAAACCGACTCCGTGAGGTCAGAAAATGCTCTAGGTAAATGGCCGGTTAGCAGCTCTGCGGCCGCACTCGATGGGCACGAAAGGGCGCAAAGCACAGGCCGAGGTCTTGATTTGGTTGCCCGTTCCCCCCTTTTATCTCAGGCATTCTCCGACCCTTCTCAGCCCTCTAAAGCCCAACGCACGATGTCAAACCCTAAGACCTCTCTCAGCATTTCCTTGAACGGCGAAGCGCTTCTCACCCAAAGCACAACGCTTGAGGACTTACTTGTCGAGCAAGGTTTTGCCGACCGGAAGGTCGCGACCGCGCATAACGGAGATTTCGTTCCCGAGCGCGCCCGTGCCGGAAAGAGGCTTGCAGCTGGTGACCGGATCGAGGTCGTGTCGGCCCGCCAAGGCGGATGACAATAGAACCCAACCACGAACGTTCCAGAAGGCTCGCCGGGGAAAGCCTCGGGTGACGCCATTCTTATCGGCAGCAAGGAGCGATATGGTTCGACGGAAGCAGTACGCAGGAACTCGATTCGTGACTGATCCTTCTCCCCACGCCTCCTCGAACGTCGCCGAGTACTCGGTCTCTGAACTTTCGAACGCTATAAAGCGGGTTCTCGAAGAGGGGTTCGGACACGTGCGCCTGCGCGGCGAGATCTCCGGCTATCGTGGCCCCCACTCTTCGGGCCACTGCTATTTCGCCTTGAAGGACGACAAGGCCAAGATTGATGCCGTTGTCTGGCGCGGTGTATGGAGCAAAATCAAGATCAAGCCCGAAGAGGGCATGGAGGTCATCGCGACGGGAAAAATCTCCGCGTTCCCGGGCTCATCCAAGTATCAGATCGTGATCGAAAGCCTCGAGCCGGCAGGCCTCGGCGCCCTTATGGCGCAACTCGAGGAGCGGAAGAGGCGTTTGGCCGCCGAAGGCCTCTTCGACGAAGCCCGTAAGCGAAAGATCCCGTTCCTCCCGCGGGTCATCGGCATCGTGACCTCTCCGACGGGCGCCGTCATTCGCGACATGCTGCATGGTTTCGAGGAGCGTTTCCCGGCGCATGTCATCGTTTGGCCCGTACGCGTGCAGGGCGAAGGGAGTGCGGCCGAGGTGGCCGCTGCGATCCGCGGCTTCAACGCAATCACAGGCATCGGCCCCATACCACGCCCCGATGTGCTGATCGTTGCCCGCGGCGGCGGAAGTCTTGAGGATCTTTGGGGCTTCAATGAAGAGGCCGTCGTACGTGCCGTGGCAGCGAGCACCATACCCGTCATCTCGGCTGTCGGGCACGAAACCGACTGGACGCTGATCGACCTCGTTGCCGATGCGCGTGCCCCGACCCCGACCAAGGCCGCAGAGTGGGCTGTACCGAAATATTCCGAGCTTCTCACCGATACGATTGATCTCGGCGGCCGCCTCAGATTGGCGATGCGCCGGCGCATCGAAGAGCAGCGCACACACCTCAGGGCCGCCACTCGCGGGTTGCCGCAGCCCGCTGATCTCATCGCCATGCCGCGCCAGCGCTTTGATGCCGTCGACCGCCGCCTGGGGCGCGCGCTTCTCGCCAACACGCAGGCCCACAGCACGCGTCTTGCGAGGGTCTCCTCCCGGTTGCAGAGGCGGCTTCTCACGATCCGCATCGAAAGGAGCAGCCGGCGGCTCGCGGAAGTCTTCGACCGCGGACGAACTGCGCTCATGCAACGAGCAGGCGAACGCCGCCGCCGCTACGACCGCATAGGAAGCCTCTTGAGACCGGAAGCCCTTGCCAGCAAGATCGACGCCAAACGCCGCGCGCTCGAAGCCCATTCCAAAATGCTTATCTCGCTCAGCTATCAAAGCGTGCTCGCGCGGGGCTACGCGCTCGTGCGGGTTGCCGATGGAACGATGGTGAGACGGGCTTCCGCACTCGCCGTCCGCGACCGCGTCGAGATCGAGTTCCGGGACGGAAGGGTGGGCGCGGAGATCACCGCGCCTGCCACTGCAAAACCCTCACCCTCCGTCCCGCTTGAAGCCAAAGGCAAGCAAGGAACCTTATTTTGAGGGCTGGCAATCACAATATTCCTACCCGAGACTCCCACCCGAGCCTTGACGCCGCCCCGATGATTGTTCAAGTCAACGGCTCTATGGGATTGTATTTCCTGCTAGGCCGGCATGAATAGATTTGAGAAATTCTTCGGACTGAAGGGCGAGGCCAAAGTTCGCTACATGGATGGCGAATTTCAGGTTCTCACTCAAGGCGACTTCGTGCGCTGCGCGGTGACCGGTGAAGCCATCAAATTGCAGGATCTCAAGTACTGGAGCGTCGAGCTCCAGGAACCCTATGCCTCGGCGGAAGCCTCACTGAAGCGTTATCTCGAAGCCGTGCGCGGACGCAAAAAAGGCTAGGGGTTCTTAGCCTTTACATTGTCGTGCGCAATTGCTGCGCCTAAGAGCGCGTCAAGCCGCAAGGCGTCTCGTTCCTCAAACTCCATTTTGATCGGCAGCATCCGAGAAAGCGCTCTGAGTTCCGCGCATCTTCCCTGCGCGGCCGCAAGCCTTGCAAAATCCTTCTCGGTTGTCAGCAGCATTGCCGAGCAGGCCTCGGCCTCAGCAATGAGTGAGCCCGCATCAGCATCCTGAAACACGTGATGATCCGGGAAAATCCTCTCCTTCACGATGTCGGCTCCGTGGGCGCGCGCGAGCTCGAAAAACCGCTGCGGGCTGCCGATTCCCGCATATGCAATTATTCTCTGCCCCGACAGCCAATTCACTTCGCCGCGCGGTGCGATTGTTGTCTCAATCACGGGGCCTGGAAAATGCCGTCGCAGATCTGCCGCAAGGCGCAAAGCGCGCTCCAGGGCGACGCCCATCCCCTTGTTGACAACGATGCAATCGACAAGACCCAGCTGGAATTCGAGCGGGGCCCTCAACGGGCCGGCCGGAATGACCTCTCCGTTTCCGATGCCCCGCACGCCATCGAGGACTGCAATCGAAAGATCTTTTTCGAGCGATCCATTGAGGAGCCCGTCATCCATCACGATGATCGACTGCTCGCCGCGCCGTTCGATCTCTTTGGCGCCTTGCGTTCTGTTCTTCGAAATCATGGTGGGGGAATTCGCGGCATGGAGCAGCGGTTCGTCGCCGACG
>CAZSNH010000389.1:0-3124 GCA_964607855.1 uncultured Hyphomicrobium sp.
GTTCCGGATCCTCTATGTGGGCGTTGACTATTCTCTAACGCCCAATGTTCTGATCGGTGCACTCGGTCAGATCGACGATACAGAAGAGGACGTGTCGAACCGGGATCTCGGAAATCTAAAGGGTGAGGTCGAAGGTACAGGCTGGATGTTCGGACCATTCGTCGGCATCCGCCTTGCCGAGAACCTTTACTTCGATGCCCGAGCGGCTTACGGCAAGTCGGATAACGACATCTGGCTCAACGACACCAGCGCGGGCAAGCGGACGGGTGACTTCGACACCGACCGCTGGCTTGCAACCGCGACATTGACAGGAGCTCAGTACTTCGGCGACTGGCGGCTGTCGCCACAGATCGGTCTTGCCTACGGCAAAGAGTGGTACGACGACTACCGCAATAGCCTTGGTCAGCTCGTCGAAGGCCATGACATTGCGATCGGCCGTCTGACGGGTGCAATCGAAGTCGGCTACAAGTGGGAAACTTCCGATGGAACGAGGATCGAGCCGCATATGTCGATCACGGGCATCTGGAATTTCGCAACGGATGACCTGGAGATCGATGGGGCTTCGCTCGATCGTGATGAGTCACGCGCCAAGCTCGAGGGTGGGGTGCTGGTCACGACGCCGCAAGGCTGGGGCTTGAGGGCGGCAGGGGCTTACGACGGCATCGGGAGTGACGATCTCGAAGCCTACTCCGGCTCGCTGTGGGTCAATATCCCGCTCAACTGATACGCTTCGCAGAATTCCTATTCGGCCGCCGGTGCCAGCCGGCGGCCGTATTCTTTTAAGCAGCAAGTCGCACATCGAGAGCGCTTTTTAAGCTGGCGCGCCCTTTTCCTTTCCCCAAATTCTTCACAGTTGACGGCACCACACTACGTGCAGGTCCCGTCAAAATTTATCGAAAATCAATAACTTGCTAACCCTATTTTCGCATATCGCATCTAGAAAATTGCGCGTGCCCGCCCACATCAGCGGCATCAATGAGTGACTGTTCGGGAGTAGCATAATGTATGGCTTTGAGGTCTTTGGCCTCCTTCTCATAGCTCTTGCCGTCGCGGCCCTCTGGTCAACGGTCAAGGTCGTTCCGCAAGGCTACACATACACTGTCGAGCGCTTCGGTGAATACGTGCGCACGCTAGGCCCCGGCTTGCATATCCTAATCCCAGTCATGGAGCGCGTCGGTCACCACGTGAACATGAAGGAACAGGTCATCGACATCCCGAGCCAGGATGTCATCACGCGCGACAACGCGATGGTGCGGGTCGATGGCGTCGCCTTCTTCCAAATCCTCAACGGCGCAAAGTCGGCCTACGAGGTCGACAACCTCGAGCACGCGATCGTCAATCTCACCATGACAAACATTCGTACCGTCATGGGCTCGATGGACCTCGACGAGTTGCTCTCGAACCGCGATCAGATCAACGCCCGGCTTCTGCAGGTCGTCGACTCGGCAACGGAAGCCTGGGGTGTCAAGGTCACCCGCATCGAAATCAAGGACATCGCGCCTCCCCGCGATCTCGTCGAAAGCATGGCCCGCCAGATGAAGGCGGAACGCGAGAAGCGCGCTCAGATCCTGGAATCCGAAGGCGAGCGGGCGGCTGCCATCCTCAAGGCCGAAGGCGAGAAGCAGGCCGTGGTGCTCGAAGCCGAAGGCCGGCGCGAAGCCGCATTCAAGGACGCGGAAGCCAGAGAGCGCGCCGCCGAAGCCGAAGCCAAGGCAACCCAGATGGTTTCCGATGCCATCGCCAAAGGTAACGTGCAGGCCATCAACTATTTCGTCGCCAACAACTACGTGAAGGCACTCGAAGCCCTTGCAAAGGCACCGAACCAGAAGATCATCATGATGCCACTCGAGGCCTCGGCCGTGATCGGATCTCTGGCCGGCCTCGCTCAGATAACGGGTGAAGCCTTTGGAGGCGGCGAAGCCGGTTCAGGCGGGCCAAGGGGCCCCGCACCGAGGCAGCCCGGCCGGGCGAGCGTGCCTCCGGTGTGACATGAGGAGAACAAACGTGCGGCCCGGGCCTCCAAAGTCCCGGGCCGAAGCTTAAGGGGAAAATGAAGTTCCGTTACTTAGAAGCGAAAATTGTATCAGCCGCGCTTGGGCAGGAGGCCTAGCACAATGACTTCGCCATTGATCGACTTCTTCGCAAACCTCGGGTTCTGGAACTGGTTCTTCCTGGCGATTATCCTGTTCGCACTCGAAACTTTCGTGCCAGGCGTTCATTTTCTCTGGTTCGGCCTCGCGGCAACCATCGTGGGCCTTCTCGTGACGGGGGCTATCGGTCTTGGATATTCCGATCTCTTCTCCTGGCCGCTCCAGCTCGTCGCCTTTGCCACCATCTCCGTACTCACGGTGTTCTGTGTCAAGACACTTTCGAAGTCAGATGCAGCCAAGAGCGATGAGCCAAACCTCAACATTCGCGGAGCCCAGTACATCGGCCGAACGGTCACGGTTGAAAACGCCATCAAGAACGGCCGCGGCAAAGTTCGCGTCGGCGACACGCTCTGGAACGCAGAAGGCGAGGAAGCTGCCTCCGGCACGCGCGTTCGCGTGACCGGCGTCAACGGCACCGCACTCGTTGTCGAACGGTTGGGCGACTAATGGTCGGGAGCGGAAACTGCCGCTCTCACGCCACTCCGGCGCGCAACAGGTCATGCACGTGGACGATGCCAATGGGCTTGCCCTTGTCGACGACAAAGAGCGCGGTGATCCGTGAGGCGTTCAGCATCTCGAGCGCCGCCGAGGCAAGCATTCCGGGTTCCACGGTTTTGGGCTTCTTGGTCATGATGTCCGCTGTTTTCGCCTTCAACAGGCCTGCGCCCATGTGACGGCGTAAGTCGCCATCGGTTACGACACCGACAAGCTTTCCTCTCGCATTGACAATTCCGAGGCAGCCGAAACTCTTGGCCGTCATGGTAACGAGAGCCTCGCTCATAGATGCGGTCTCTCGCGCCAGCGGCAATCGCTCCGCACGATGCATGACATCGGCCACATATTTGAGGCTTGCCCCCAGCGATCCGCCGGGATGAAAAACCTTAAAATCATGAGCCGTGAAGCCCTTGGCCTCGAGAAGCGCAATGGCGAGGCAATCACCCAAGGCGAGCTGCAGGGTTGTAGAGGTGGTGGGC
>CAZSNH010000390.1:0-3122 GCA_964607855.1 uncultured Hyphomicrobium sp.
GTTCTCTCCGTGGATGTCTCGAGCTCCGTGGATCAAGGCCGCTACAGCCTGCAGATGGAAGGTATCGCGTCGGCGCTCGAGGATGAGAGCGTCATCGGAGCCTTCTTGAGCGGACCCAATCGCTCAATCATGGTCGCCTTGCTCACTTGGACAGATTCCCCGCGGATCGCCATTTCATGGACAAAAATTGCGAGCGCCGAAGACGCGAGGGCTTTTGCCGGCAGGGTGAGAGTGGTCAACCGGCATATAGGCGTTTTCACCTGCGTGAGCCGCATGTTTCAATTCCTGCCGCGCCTGTTGAAGCGTTTGCCGGAACCAGCGGCCCGCGTCGTCATTGACGTCTCGGGAGATGGATCGGACAATTGCAATCCGGGGCGCCCGGCAGCCGACGTGCGCGAAGAACTCGTCAGCCAGAATGTGACCGTGAACGGCCTTCCCATTCTAGAGGGACCAGAGGCCAGCACAATCGAGGCTTGGTATCGTGCAAACGTCAAAGGAGGCCCAGGCGCGTTTATTTTCCCGGCTATCAGCTATCAGGAGTTCGGGACTGCCATCCGCCAGAAGATCATCAAGGAGATCAGCGACGTTTCGCGAAAGACGGGCGGGAGCGGCGGAAAGGTTGCCGAGGCGGCTGCACCTCTTCGCTAACGGAAATGGACCCGTGGGAATTGTTTGCGAGCAAGGGAACGAGAAGGGGTGAACCTTGTTAATTTCTGCAATCTTGCTCGAGTTGCAGTGGTCGCAGCGCCACAAGACGCAGCCATGCCCCTTGCGGCCATGATGAATTCGGCTATAAACCCGCCCATCATCGCTCCGGTTGGAGGCTGAACGGGACCGTATTCGCGGAGAAGCAAAACTCCGTGACTGCGCAAGGGGTTACGAGCCCTGTTTCCCGGTGTCTTCGCTCTTTGGGTGTCTGGTGGGCCTTTCCCGGTCCATTAGAGGCTTTGCGCCGGAGGGAAAACTCGAACCTAGAAAGGCCAGCACATGCCCCTTTATGAGCATGTCTTCCTGGTGCGCCAGGACGTTTCCCAAGCCCAAGTTGAGGCCATGACCAAGGAATATTCCGACGTCATCGGTGAAGGCGGCGGCAAGGTATCCAAGACCGAATACTGGGGTCTCAAGGGCCTCTCCTACAAAATCAAGAAAAACCGAAAGGCGCACTACGCCCTTCTCAACATCGATGCGCCTCCGGCGGCCGTCGCGGAAATGGAACGGCGCATGAGCATCGCGCCCGACATCCTGCGTTTCATGACGGTGCGCGTAGAGGAACTCGAGACCGAGCCTTAGGCGCCGCTGCGCAAGCAGGATCGCGACGATCGCGGCGAACGGGGTGATCGGCCGGATCGCGGGTTCGGCGGGGGAGGATTTGGCGGCGGTGGCCGTGGTGGATTGCGTGGTGGACGTGAAGGCAGTGGTGGCGGGTTCCGTGCTCCGCGCGAGGGCGGTGAGCGCGAAGGCGGTTCTACCTTCCGTGCACGCCCTCCGCGCGATCGTGAAGCTTCCGCGGGCGATGCCCCTCGCAGTCCGCGCGGACCGCGTGCCCCCCGTAACGACAATCCCGGCTCGGAGGAGTAATCCATGAGCGAAGTCCAGCAGATCGCCGCTCGCCGGCCGTTCCATCGCCGCCGCAAGACGTGCCCCTTCTCCGGCGAGCACGCTCCCAAAATCGACTATAAGGATGTCCGTCTACTCGGACGCTACATTTCCGAGCGGGGCAAAATCGTGCCCTCGCGCATCACGGCGGTAAGTGCCAAGAAACAGCGTGAGCTGGCAAAGGCCATCAAGCGGGCCCGATTCCTTGGGCTCCTTCCTTACGTTTTGAAGTAATCACCGGTGGGTCAGCCGATCCATGCGGCTGACCCATCAAACTCCTTGGTTGGAGCAGGAAGCCTATCCGATCTTGCCCCTAACCGCGCCATCCGCGGGACAGCTCGAATGCCTACGTCACTTCTTATCGCGCTCGGCGCAGGACTGATCTCTGCCGTTGCATTTGCAGCCGCAGCCGTCGGCAATCCCATGCTGACGGGCATCCTCTTTCTTCTGACACCACTTCCACTTTTTCTTTGCGGCTTGACACTGGGCTGGCAATGGGCAGCATTGGCAGGCTTGACGGGTGCCCTCACACTTACAGTGCTAGGTACGCCTGCGACCGGAGCCTTCTTCGGTGCATGCACGGCGCTTCCAGCTGCCCTTCTCACCTATCTCGCACTGCTGAGCCGGCCGGTGAGGGCATCGCAAGAGGGAATGGCCACACTTGAGTGGTATCCCCCAGGCTATCTCGTCCTCTGGATCGCCGGCATCTCGGCCCTCCTCTCCCTTCTTTTCATCGCGCTCCTCGGGGGCACAACCGAGGCGCTGCGGGAAAAGGCGGCACCCGTAATCGAAGGCATGGTGAAAACCCTGCCTGCCGATGTCCAAGGCACGCCCGGTCTCGGCGAGCAAGACGTCTCGCAGATCGTCGACGTCGCCGTCATGCTCATGCCGGCGGCGGCCGCGGTGCTGCCCATGCTGGTCATGGTGTTCAATCTCTGGTTTTCGGGGAAGGTCTCGCATCTGTCCGGTCAACTCGCCCGGCCATGGCCCGACCTCGCCGCCATGCAGTTCCCCGCCGGTGCGCCGCTCGCACTTCTCGCGGCGATGTTCTTAAGTTCAATTGGCGGATTCACCGCCATGGCGGGTGCGGCATTTTCCGGCACACTTCTTTTCGCTTACATCCTCATGGGTTTGGCGATCATCCATTATATCACGCGGGGCGCGGCTTGGCGTTCGTTTGCGCTCTGGGCGCTTTATGCGGGCATGTTCATCATCAGCGGCGGCGTCACACTTATCGTGGCCCTCATCGGACTGCTCGATGCCGTATTTCCGTTGCGGCGCCCTCAGCAGGGAGGGCAAGGCCCGCCCGGCACCTGATCTCCCCGCAAGCCTCCTTCAAGGAAGTTCACACAACGCCATCGAACATCGTCACAGGAGCAACAAACTATGCAAGTCATTCTACTTCAGCGCATCGGCCGTCTCGGTCAGATGGGCGACGTCGTCAACGTGAAGGACGGCTACGCTCGCAATTTCTTGCTACCTCAAAAGAAGGCCTTGCGCGCCACCGAAGAGAACAAGAAACACTT
>CAZSNH010000391.1:0-3120 GCA_964607855.1 uncultured Hyphomicrobium sp.
GCAAGCCAATCCGCACTTCTATGCCTATCACGTGAAGGCACTCCCAACGCCGGTGACGCGTTTTGTGCGCGAAGTGCTCGACCTGCCGTTGTTCGCCTGGACGGTCCGGAGCGAGGACGATCAGAGAATCGCCGCGAAGTGGGCCGACGCATCGATCTTTGAAGGTTTTGAGCCCTGATCAGCCGTTGTCGATGAGGAAATTGCGCCGCGGCCCGCTTACAGCGGCTGGCAGGCTTTCCGATTCATCCTTGAGATTGACGCCCGAGATACCGCGCTTCTCAGCCTCGCTCAGGAGATACATGAGCTTATGGCAGGCCTCCCTGTAGCTTAATCCTTCGGGACGGACATTGGAGATGCAGTTGCGCGATTCATCCGTCATGCCGACCCGCGGCCCGTAGGTCATGTAAATACCCATACTGTCAGGCGAGCTGAGGCCCGGGCGCTCCCCAATCATGACAACCACGATCTTCGCGCCTAACAACTCGCCCACCTCATCTCCCACCGCCACGCGCGCCTCTTTGACGATCGAGAGCGGGGCGAGCTGCCACTTGGTCTTTTTGATGAAGGGCATCAGCGTGTCGATAAACGGAAGTGCATTCTCTTCAATGGCTAGCGCCGAGAGACCATCGCCGATGACGATCGCCAGATCGAAGGCTCCATCTGGCCGCGGTTCGGACATGACGGCGGCGTGTGAGGCGTTGTCGAGGCGGCGCCCCTTGTCGGGCCTTTGAAGGTACTGTGGCCGGTTCTCGGCCTGGCTTTTCAGGGTGAGAACCTTGAAACCCTTTGACCGGAGCTTATCGGCAAGGGCAGCTTCGTCGAGTTCATGGTGAACGGCATTGCGAGCCCGTGCGTGAGCCAGCTGAAATTCGAGATGGGGCGCCGTTGGTAGACTAGTTCCCGCCCGGCCAAGGGCGATGCGCGCTGGCGTAAAAGCGCGCAACTTGCTCCACGGATTTTCAATGATGGCACCGGTGCGTTTCTTGCTCATCCCTCGCCTCAGTTCATATGCTGCAAGACTTTTTGGAAGGGTTTCGGCAACCTTTCGGCGAGCTTCAACTCTTCGCTCTTTTCGAAAATTCCGGATCTTTTGAGCCATTCCTCGAACTCGGGCGCCGGCCTGAGCCCGAGGACCTTGCGCACATAAAGGGCGTCGTGGAACGATGTGGTCTGGTAGTTCAACATCACGTCATCCGAGCCCGGAATGCCCATGATGAAGTTGACGCCTGCTACGCCGAGCAACGTCATCAGGACATCCATGTCATTCTGATCTGCCTCGGCGTGATTTGTGTAACAGATATCGCAGCCCATCGGCACGCCGAGGAGCTTGCCGCAGAAGTGATCCTCAAGACCGGCCCTGATGATCTGGCGTCCGTCGTAGAGATATTCCGGCCCGATGAAGCCGACGACAGTGTTCAATAGAAGCGGCTCGAATATGCGCGCTACCGCGTAAGCGCGCGCCTCGATGGTCTGCTGGTCGGCGCCATGATGGGCATTAGCCGAGAGAGCGCTTCCTTGGCCCGTCTCGAAATACATGACGTTGTTGCCAACCGTGCCCCGCCCCAGGGAGAGAGCAGCCTCGCGGCCTTCCTTCAACGTGGCGAGATTGATGCCGAAACTCTTGTTTGCCGCTTCCGTCCCGGCAATCGATTGAAAGACGAGGTCGACGGGCGAACCACGATTTATGGCTTCGATCGTGGTCGTGACGTGAGTTAGGATGCAGGATTGCGTCGGGATATCGTAGCGCGAGATGATGTCGTGCGTCATCTCGATCAAGGTCATCACTGCGCCGACATTGTCGGTTGCCGGATTGATGCCGATCACCGCGTCTCCGTTTCCATAAAGCAGGCCGTCGACGATGCTCGCCGCGATGCCGGCCGGGTCGTCGGTCGGATGATTGGGCTGCAGGCGAGTCGACATGCGGCCCTTGAGCCCGATGGTGGTTCTAAACTTCGTTACGACACGGCACTTCTTGGCGATGAGAACGAGATCCTGCACGCGGCAGATTTTCGAAACGGCGGCCACCATCTCGGGTGTCAGACCGGGTGCCAGAGCCGAAAGCGCCTCCTCGCTTGCCGCATCCGACAAAAGCCAGTCGCGAAAGCTCCCGACCGTCAGATGACTTACAGGTGCAAAAGCCGCTGCGTCGTGACCGTCAATGATAAGGCGCGTCACCTCGTCCGTTTCATAGGGCACCACATGCTCAACGAGGAAGGTCTCGACAACGTCTTCGCCCGGCACAAGCGGCACGGCGAGGCGACGCGGCGCGCCGTGGCCGCCTGGGGCCTCGAGAACCTCATTCTCGACGCGCGCCATTTCTCTCCCGTGCTGACGGCCGTCGTGATGCCGGACGGGCACAACGCCGATACCTTCCGCAAGATCGCCCTCGACCATTTCGATATTTCGCTCGGCACGGGCCTGTCCAAAGTCGCGGGTCGCGTCTTCCGCATCGGTCATCTCGGCGACATCAACGACCTGACGCTCGTCGGCACGCTCGCCGGCATCGAGATGGCGTTCGGCATCGCCAGGGTCCCCCACAGGGCCGGTGGCGTCGCTGCCGCAATGCAATATCTGGCCGAGACGGCGAAGCCGTTTCCTTCGTCGTAAATTGTGCTTGCTGATCTTGCATGGGGTCGCGGGACCCGCTCCAGGTTGACTTCGCGCCGCTGAAATCGCGATAGTCGATGCGACAGTACGGCCCACCTTGGGATGGAGATATGAGGGTAGTCTTCGGGCTCTCCAGACTCAGCTATCGGCGCGCCGTCCCCGCGATTGCGACGCTGGTCCTGGTGGCGATCACCCTGGCCGGAACCGCGCTCGCCCAAGGCTCGGCGCCGGCTGAAATGACGACGCGCGCCAAGCAGGCCATCCTGATGGATGCCAACACGGGCGCAGTGCTGTTCCAGCATAACGCCGATGAACTCGCCCCACCTGCGAGCATGAGCAAGCTGATGACGCTTGCCGTCGTGTTCCGCGCGCTCAAGGAAGGCCGGCTCAAGCCCGAGGACGAGATTCTGTTCAGCGTCAACGCCTGGCGCACGGGCGGCGCGCCGTCCGGCACCTCTGCGATGTTCGTGCCGGTGAACACCAAGGAGCCTCTCAGCGAAGTATTGAAGGGGA
>CAZSNH010000392.1:0-3117 GCA_964607855.1 uncultured Hyphomicrobium sp.
CTCGCCACCTGCAACTGGAGGGCATTGGTGAGGGCCTTCGCGCTCGGTTTGGACAGATTTTCGAAGAGCCAGCGCCTGCTCACTTTCTCGAGCTTCTGCAATGGGTGCCAATTCCGGAGCCTCGCGTCCGGGCTTGAAGATACGCTTCACCTCTGCTGACGACCATTGCCGGCCACCGCTGGCACCGCTGGCGATCTGCGGGCGCGATACGCTTAGACGAGCTATGCGCTAAAGCCTCGTCTCTCGGAACCCCGCCCGGGACGAGTGAAGTTTCACGCTTGCCCTCGCGTTGGCCTCGCCTGATGGGGCACAATGAGGCTAGTCTGCTACCAGAGAGCTGTCAGCACTATCGGCAAATGTATGCTCTCAGGCTGCGAGGCGGCGGCTCGCCGTTGCCAAGAGCAAACGGTTGAATTCCTCTCTCAAGACGTTATCGACATCGAATGGCCTGCCAACCGGATTTGTGGCGTCCACCGCGGGTGAGTCCAACTGACAGACGTGCTCGCTCGACACCTCGAGCTTGTAGGTCACTCCTGCGGCAGTGCGGTTATACTGGCTCTTTCCATCCACTTCTGCACTTGCAAGGCGTTCGAGGAAGAGCTGTCCAAATCCACGCTGGCTAGCCGCGCCGCCCGCCACGACACTCACTTCGCGCCAGAAAAATTCCAGCTTTTGTTGCTGGTCCGGCCCAGAGAGTTTCCACGAAATCTGGACATTTGCAGTCCCACTTGAGAGCAGTCCGTGATAGAGCGCATTGGTGGCAAGCTCGTGTATCACCAGGCCTAGTGATTGGACGGCCTTCGGCTTCAATTGAACCTCGGGTCCGCTGATCTCAATGCCCTCCCGCAGTGTATCCGGAAGGCACTGCAACTGGCGATGGACGATCTCTTGCATGGATGCGCTGGACCAATTGCTGCCGGCCAAAAGGTCCATGGTTCGAGCAAGACAATCGATACGGCCTTTCATTTGCTTCTGGAAGGCTTCTGCGCTTGCCGCACTCGCTCCACTCAGGCTGCAGATGGCCGACAGTATGGCGAGGATATTGCGGCTCCGGTGATTGACCTCTTTCAGCAAAAGTGAGAGATGGTCCCGCCACATGCTTTGCTCTGTGATATCGCAGGAAACGATCGCTGTGCCGATGAGCTTTCCAGACTCATCCCGAACGCCCATAACCTGAACGCCGACGATACGAGCACCTGTTTCACTTTTCAGGCACAATCTGGTTTCGTGGACGCCACCATCCTCGAGTGCACGTTCCTTGAGTGAACGTATCTCTCGGGCCATAGCGGGTGGAAAGAGATCTTCATCGGACTTTCCCACGACCGCTTCATTTCCGAGCCAGCAGTTCTCGGACCAAGTATAGCGGTGCTCCAAGTCGCAACGAAACGCCGCAACGTCGAATTTGCGAAGCAACAGGGATTGGCGGATCATCGCATTCCGGACTTCGTCAGTGCTTGCCGAAAGGCCCGCTCTGAGCTCCTCATTCGAACGCTCAAGCGTTGAAACCATGCTCCTTGCTCGCCTTAGCTCTTCTCTCAGAGCCGCCCCTCGGGATTGGCTACCAGCGTTGATGAGGATGGGCCAAAGCAGGATACCGGCGCCGAGCACCAGAATGGCGCCAAGTAACTCGACGACGTCACTTGCGCTGAGCCCGATAAAGAAATCAGTGGCAACTCCGATGCTTACTAAGAGGGCTCCCCCGTAAAGAAATGCGAGAAAGAAATGATAGGCCCACAGCCACCTTCCACGAAGGTCGAGGAAGTTTATACGTTTGGAAACTTGTTCCGTGATCGTCATTTTCTGCCCCCGCTACCAGACCGGCTTCGCCAGTCATCTTGTCGTTGGGGTGGAAGACGCACTGGCGGGGGTTCAGTTCCGCCGGCCCAAAGGGAAGATGTGCATCATGTTTAACCAAATCATAATGCGAGACCAGAAACTTGGACGAGATGCGCATGTCTTGAGACGAACACCAAAATCGGTAATCAGAAAGTAAAGGACCAATCGCGCAGAGTAGGACTTTTTCAATTGCCAACGCTTAGAGTGACCTCATGAAAGAAAGCAGCCCTAAGAAAACCTTGGAGTCTTGGAGCGCGTCGGAGATCCAATTCGACTCCCCTTCCCCCGTTCCCGGTAACGAGGGATTGAAGCGATTGGAACCTGAGCTCGGCAAGAAGTTGAGAGCCGCATTCGATGACGTCATACAAGAGCCGGTGCCAGACCGCTTCTTGGAATTGCTCGATGCGCTCGTGAGGAAAGGTCTGCATTGACGATCGCTCCCTTTGAGTTTCGCGATGGGCTGTTGCGCACGATCCCGCAGTTGCGCGCTTTTGCACGTGCAATGCTGCGCGACTCAGATCGAGCCGATGATCTCCTTCAGGAGACCCTTCTTCGCGCCTGGGAAAAACAAGACACGCTGCGAGACGGCGATCGCATGAAGCCTTGGCTCCTCGCCATCATCCGCAATCTATTGCGGGAAGAGCTTCGAAGCAACAATGGCTTAACCTGCGCGCAGCGGGATGCGGACGCTGAGTGGGAAGGCGCAGTTGAAGGCAGCCAGGTGGCGAGTTTGGAGCTCAGCGAGGCCGTAGAGGCCCTTTCTAGCCTACCGGCGCATGTGCGCGAGCCGGTTACTCTCGTCGTCATAAATGGGCTGTCGTATGAAGAAGCGGCGACGATACTGGGCTGCGCGACAGGCACGATCAAAAGCCGTGTCTCCCGCGGACGGCGCGCCCTAATCGAAATGCTGGCCAGAGATGGAGGTCGCACAGTGCAGCAGCCCAAAAAATTGAGTCGGCCGCCAGGTGGCACAAACCAACGGTTTCTTGCTGAAGCGCATCGTCGGAATTAGGGCTATTCGAGGTTCTTAACTGAACAGTGCGGCATGCGCACGCGGGAACGAACCCTCCCGCGCGGCAAACTGGGATCGAATCTAGAACTCAGGGTAGATGGCGGAGACTGGCCGAAGGCCACTGGTTCTTCTATCCTGCTCTCGCCTTGCATCGAAAAGCCGGGCCGTAATAGCGACGGTTTCGGCAACTATTAATGCGTAATGCGCCGGTTCAGATCGTGCCCCATGGCGTGGTGTAAGAGCGCCGGTCATGGCCTGAGCTCGATGGT
>CAZSNH010000393.1:0-3116 GCA_964607855.1 uncultured Hyphomicrobium sp.
CGTGAGCACCTCCAGCAGACCGTGCGACTGCGGGGTCATCAGGCGGCGGGTGAGATTCCAGCGGCGCAGGTCGCCATCGACAAGCAAGACGCTGTTTCCGGTCATCGCATAGTGATGGGCCAGGTTCGATGCGATGAGGTCGGAACCTTCGCCAGGCAGACCAGAAGCGACAAGAATGATGCGCGGGAGGTGGTCGGTCCGGCGCTGATCGACCTCCCTGCGGATACCGCGGATCGCTTCGGCAAAGACGCTGTGCGGATCGGTGAGCACGAGGCGGGCCGGGCGTGCCAGGTCGCGGCTTGGTCCGGCCGCCTTCTCGATCGCGGGTAGCGAAGAGAGATGCGCGAGGTCGAGCGAATGCTCCACATCCTCCGGCCTGCTGATGCCGTTGTTCAGGAATTCGAGTGCTAACGCCAGTCCGATGCCGGCGCCAAAACCGGCAATGATGGCGAGGAGCAGGATCTTGAAGCGTTTCGGCGATGAAGGATAGAGAGGGGCTTCCGCCATTTCGACAATGCGTGAATCAGGAAGCTGCAGGTTCTGCGACTCGGCTGTCTGCTTGTAGCGCGCAAGCAGCGACTCGAAGATCTGCTTTTCTGTCTGAGCCTCGCGCTCGAGTTCCTTGAGCTTGACGCTCGCCTGTTGCACCGAGGTCTGCTGTGTCTTGAATGTCGACATGGCTTCTGAAAGCTGGCGTTCGCTCTCGGCAGCAACCTCGTAGTCGTTCTTGAGTTTAGCGACATAGCGGCGAAGCTCATCGTTGAGCAGGGCTAGGGTCTTGTCGTAGTCAATCCTGGCCTTCTGAAGATCCGGATGCTTGGGGCCGTATCGGGATTCGAGTTCGGCCCTGCGGCGCGCCGCGGTGGAGAATTGCTCTTTGAGATTGGCGATGCTGGTGTCCGACATGACATCGCTGAGATTGGAGATGTTGTCACCGCTCAAGACGATCTTTCGTGCCTGCTCGTATTTGGCCTTTGCTTCAGCGGTGGCGTTCCGCGCGCTCACCTGGCGTTCCAGGTGGGAGGAGAGCTGCCTTTCCGTGAGCGATCCGCCCGTTTCTGAGCCAAATATGTTGTTTTGGGTCTTGTAATCCTCGACCCTTCGCTCGGCAGCGGCCACGCGGGCCTTGGCTTCGTCGATCTGGTTTTCGAAGAGGCCCGAGACCTGCAGTGCTGCTCGCCGCTTTTCCTCGATCTGTCCCGCAAGATAGGCGCTCGCAATGCCGTTTGCGATGCGCGCGGACTTGGCAGGGTCCGATGAGCTGAAACGGATTTCGAGGAGGGGGGTCAACCGGACCCGAGTAACGGTGAGACGATCGGATACGGTGATTGCAACCTCGTCGGCTTCGTAGGCCTCAGCCTTGGGCACCTCCCCTGCGAGTATGCGTCCGATTGGATCGTCGTTCCGGTCGGCTGAAGCTGCCGCTTCTCCGCTCTTGCGCTTTGGCGAACCCAGGATGGAGCGGAGGAAGCGTCTCAGCAATCCGCCTTCCGTGAATTCGGGGTCGGAACGCAAATTGAGCTGGTCGATGGCGCGAAGTATCGTACTGCGGGAAGCAACGATCTCGATTTCGCTGTCGGCTGATGAGCTAGGCACTATGCCCACGTCGCCCATGGGGCCGGTGGGGCCGTTGATCGAGGCGATATTGCTCTTGCGTGGATCGATCTGAACCGTTGCCGTTGCCTCGTAGCGGGTCGGAAGGATGAAGGCGAGAACCGCGCCGCAAGCAATAATCATGCTCGCGATCAATACGACCAATGACGCACGCCGGCGCACGGCCTGCCAAGCGCGTTCGATCGTGAACGGACCCGCCGATTCCTCCTCCATATCTCTGTCGCGCACCTGCATAGCCGTTTCTCGGTTCTAGAACCTGATCATTCCACCAACCGTTATGCGGTTCCGATCCATGTCGAACTCGTCATCGGTGGAGGCTCGGGTTTCGAATTCGTAGTTGAGAGTGAGCGCCGCATCCTTTGTGAGGGCGTAAGTAAGGCCGACGTTGGCATCCCAGATCTGATCGTTCCGATCAGTGTTGAGATAATCGGCATCCGTGTATGCGGCTTCGAAATATCCCTGAAGATTGTGCCAGATCTCGTATGTCACGCGCCCGCGGATGGAGCTGTCGATGCGCGCTTCGCCGGACTCATCGAGTGTGTCTATGATGCCGCGCGTCGCACGTCCGAGCACCGTCATGCGCTGCGTGGGCTGCCACAAAAACTCGGCTTCGAGGAGGGAGCTTGGCGTGTCGCCGCGCAGATCACTGTCGTAGTCGCGAAAGCCGTAACCTGCGAGCAGGTGCCAGGTGAAGACTGGGCTCACTTCGAATGCGAGACCACCGAGGGCCTCATAGCCCGTGGCATCGAGATTATCGTTCGACATCCCGGTCTGCCGGAACGTGCGAGCCTTGCCGACGAGCTCATAGCCCGGAGAGAAGCGATAGCCCGCACGAAGTTGGACGCCGTATTGCGAGAGGTCGCGGCTATCCTGGTCGATGGTGCTGCCATCGACGGCTTTGACGTCGGAATAGTTCCAGCTTTCGTAGGCAGCAGAGAGGGTTCCGAAGAGGCGGCCGGCATCGCGCGTGATGCCCGTGGCGGCGCGATTGTGAAAAATCGGAATGGGTTCTGCGGCGGCATTCGGCGAAGTGATCTCGCCAATTTCGCCAATCTCGGCGTGCTCGAGCGCCGACAAGGCGCTGAAGGAGATCGTGTGCGCGTGATCGAAGTGCAGCGCACTGCGCAATCGCGCCTGATAGTCCTCGTAGCTTTGCGCATCGTGCTCCGCATAGTCGACGATGCGACCGTCGAGAGAGAAATCCAAGCGGTGGCGGGGTAGATTTGAGCGCACATCGACTCCGGGGCGAAGTTCGAAGCGGTAATCAGACTTGCGATTGGTTGGTGTCGCGAAAATATTGTCGTCGAACGTGGTGAAGGCGGCTGCTCTCGGGCTGATGAAGAAATTGCCGGCCCGAATGCCCCGCGGCTCATCTTCGGGGGCAGCTCCTGAGGCGATCGTCTCGACTATGAGGTCATCGCCAACGCTGGTCTTGTCGGCAAGTGCCGGTAGGGAGGCGGACCAGCAGGCCGCAACAGACAATAGGCCCACGGCGGCAGACC
>CAZSNH010000394.1:0-3114 GCA_964607855.1 uncultured Hyphomicrobium sp.
GAAATGCAGGAGCTTGTCGGCACACAGTCAATCATGGCGGCCTCGCATTACGATAGCTGCGCTCGCGACCGGTACAATCCGTGCGGCCTCACGTCCTCGGGCGAGCCATTTGCGCCAGACCGGCCCGACAACGCCGCAAGCCCGATCTACCCGGATGGAACGATCGTTCTCGTTTGGTCTCCTGTGACGGGTGAAGCGGCGGTCCTTCGCATCAATAATGCCGGTCCGTATTGGGGAAACAGGACGCTCGACGTTTCGATCGCGACAGCCGAGCGCCTCGGTTTCCACAACCAAGGCGTGGCAAGCTTGGTCGTTCGCGTTCTGTCAGCCCCAAGTGAGGAAGAAGCGGCCTACAGGCGCAAACGCTCATACGATCGGGTTCTTGGACATATCGGTAAGTTCGAAAGTCCGGAGGCGGCCATGGCAATGGTTACCACCCTGACGGCCGCTGAAGCGCTAGCGAGCTCCGTCTTCGCGCCAGCGGCGGGTCATGCCGTCATAACCGCCCGCCGAGCGGTTTCAGCCGATATCGCCGTTGCCGAGGCGAACCCCGCTTCCGAGACCAAAGGCCCCCCGGCAACGCAAGTGGCCGCGCGTGACCGCGGACACTTTGAGAGCAGCACTCAGCGAAGGCCGCGGCGCGCATTCCGTGACGGCGTGGAGACGATACGTGCGGACGCCACAGCAGATTCGGTCGTGACCGCCATGCTTGCCAGCCCTGTCCCCGAGTCGGCTCGAATGCCTTCTCGCCTGACCAAGCGGCGGACCGAACCCCTGTCGCGGAGCGCTGCCAGCCCATTGGCGACTGCGTCGTCAATCCCGTCACGTAGGAGCCTCTCGCCTGCGACCCGTCCGAGGTCGGACCCGCGCAAGACGAATATTGCGGCTGTGCAAGGCGAAAGGCCGCCGAAGAAAGCCGCTCCGAGCCTCGAACGGGCCGCGAAGGCCGCGAACGTTTCGGCGGCGGCAAGACCAGTTCCAAAGTCTTCGATCGACCACATGGTGCAGGGCTTCCAGCCCCACGCCTCGGGACGCATCAATGCAAGTGCCGCTGCGCCTAGAACGCCGGTCGTAGCTCCGGCCGGCAGAGGTTCGACGCCCCAGGGTCCCGTAAGTATCGTCAAGAAGCAGGCTGGCAGTGCAAACAAATCAGCCGCACTGCGGCCCGGTTTGCCGAGACGCTCAGCGTAAATGGATCAGGAGGACTGGCTCACGCTGCGAGCAACCGCAGCGGCGAGCGGGTCTTCCTTTTCCGCTGGGCTCTCCGGTTCGTTTTCGGTTTTCGTAGCCCCCTCGGCTTCGCTCTCCGATTCCGCGTCTACCAGGCTCGTGTCGTCCGGTACGTCGGTCGCGAATAGATTATAGTGTGTCTCGAGCGTGTCGAGAAACATGGCGACCATATCCAAAAGCACCCCGGCGCGCAGACGCCCGGCTATGAGAAAATCTTCCGTCACCGAAACAATGGAGCCTTCCTCCGGGGCTGCGGCTTCAGCACCCAAGAGGCCACGCGAGCGCAAGTATGCAGTCACCGCGTCGCCCGTTTCGAAATTGTGCTTCGTCGTATCCCCCAAAGCCGCAACGGCATCGAGGAGCGTCACCGTGCCGGAAGCGAACAGTGTGGCCATGAGCTTGAAGCGCTGATCGCGCTTGCCCAACATTTCCGCATGCTCGCGCGCACGCATGACCCGCGACATCAAAGTGAGTTCGAGAGAGCGAATGCGTTGCAGGCTTTCGCGCATGGCTTCGCGCTCAAGCTCGGCAGCGGAGACCTCGCGGGGATTGGCAGCGTGCCAAGAGAACCCTTGACAGAGGAGGTCCTCACCCGCTGCCAGCGCCGCGTCGAGGTGATCGGCCAGGAGGTAGACGCTCATCGGCGCAGACGGCTTGCGGGCTTCGAGAGCGCCTTCGTCGGCGCCGGGTGCCCGGCCAGCGAGGCGGATCAGTTTGTCGATCGAAGTCGTCATGAGGACATGATCTCGCGATGAGCCAATACGAACGGAACGCGAGCGCTTGGGCTCGGTCCGCCAGGCTCAAGGGGTCACTGATTCGCTTTCTTTCGTCACGGGGGGCGGCTGCGAATTTTCCGGGAGGTGCACGTTTCACACAGGCTGCGGACCCGAAGAGTGTCACCAAGCACCGCAAAAATTTGGCTATTTGCCGCCAGCTTCGCGCTCGACCGCCCGCCACCCAATATCCTTGCGGAAGAAGCCCTCCGGCCAGTCGATTTTGGCGATGGCGCCATAGGCTCTCGCCTGAGCTTCAGCCACCGTGCGCCCGCGCGCCGTAACGTTCAAGACCCGGCCGCCATCAGCCAGAATGCGGTCGCCGTCGGCCTTCGTTCCAGCGTGAAATATTTCGACGTGATCGTCTGCGCTGGCCGCCGCAAGACCGCGAATCTCGGTGCCCCTCTGCGGCGTCCCCGGGTAGCCCTTTGCGGCCATAACCACCGTCAGTGCCGCATCGTCATACCAACGCAGGTCGAAATCCTTGAGCACTCCGTCGGCCGTCGCCAGCATCGCGGCGAGAAGATCCGACTTGAGTCGCATCATGAGCACCTGAGTTTCCGGATCGCCGAAGCGCACGTTGTACTCGATGAGCTTGGGGCCATCCTTGGTGATCATGAGGCCCGCAAACAAGACGCCCTTGAAGGGCATTCCGCGTGCCGCCATAGCTTTGACCGTCGGACGAATGATCTCGTCCATCGTCCGCCGGATGACCTCGTCGGTCATCACGGGAGCCGGCGAATAGGCCCCCATGCCGCCCGTGTTGGGACCCGTGTCTCCGTCACCAACCCGCTTGTGATCTTGTGCGGAGGCGAGTGCGAGCACGTTCGTGCCGTCACAGAGGGCAAAAAAACTCGCCTCTTCGCCGTCCAGAAATTCCTCGATCACAACCTCGCGACCGGCCGCCCCGAAGGTTCCCGAGAAGCAGGCCTCGATGGCGGCTTCGGCTTCCGCCCTTGTTGCCGCGATCACCACGCCCTTGCCTGCCGCCAGGCCATCAGCCTTCACGACGATGGGGAAACTCTTTTCCTTGAGATAGGCTTTGGCGGAATCAAGGTCCTTGAAGCGACCGTAGGCGGCGGTTGGAATGTTGTGCTCACGGCAGAGGTCC
>CAZSNH010000395.1:0-3113 GCA_964607855.1 uncultured Hyphomicrobium sp.
GGACTGTGTCCTCGCTCTCATCTTCGAAAAGCCGTCGACGCGCACGCGGGTCTCTTTCGACGTCGCCATGCGCCAGCTTGGCGGCCAGAGCCTCACGTTGAGTCACACCGATCTGCAGCTTGGGCGCGGCGAAAGCGTTTCCGACACAGCTCGCGTGCTATCGCGCTATGTCGATGCCATCATGATCCGCGCCAACTCGCACACGACACTTGCGGAGTTGGCAGCACATTCAAGCATTCCCGTTATCAACGGGCTCACGGATCGCACTCATCCCTGCCAAGTCATGGCCGACATTATGACATTCGAGGAGCGCTTGGGGCCGATCAAGGGCCGGACGGTCGCCTGGGTCGGCGATGGCAACAACGTGGCCGTTTCCTGGATCCACGCCGCCGTGCGGTTCGGCTTCACCTTGAGACTTGCCTGCCCCGAAGAACTCAGTCCTGAATCAGCCGCGCTCGATTGGGCCAAGCGAGAGAAGGCCGACATTTCGGTCAGCACGGATCCAATAAAAGCCGTACGCGGCGTCGATTGCGTCGTCACCGATACCTGGGTGTCCATGGGACAAACGGATGCCGCGCGGCGCAAGAAGCTCTTGAAGCCCTATCGCGTTGATGCCGAACTCATGTCCAAGGCAAACAAGAACGCCATCTTCATGCATTGCCTGCCGGCGTACCGGGGCAATGAAGTCACCGAGGATGTTCTAGAGGGTCCGCAGTCAGCGATTTTCGACGAAGCGGAGAACCGCCTGCATGCGCAGAAGGCCATCCTCGCCTGGTGCTTCGGCGTGGACTAGAGCCGAAAACCTAGAGCGAGCGGTCGATCAGCGAGCACATCGTCGCGGCGCTCGATTTGTCGTGGGTCGGCGGGGCTTCGTCCACGTTGAGCATTTTTACGACGCCGTCATCGACCAGCATCGAATAGCGCTTCGAACGCACGCCGAGACCGAGGCCGACCGCACTAAGATCGATGTCGAGTCCAATGGCCTTGGCAAAGGCCGCGCTGTCATCTGTCAGCATCAATACCTTGCCGGCCGCTCCCGTATCCTTGGCCCAGCTGTCCATGACAAAAACATCATTGACCGCGGTACAGGCGATCGTGTCGATGCCTTTCGCCTTGATTTCATCCGTGCGCTCGACGAAGCCCGGCATGTGCTGCTTGTGACAAGTCGGCGTATATGCGCCCGGGACCGCGAAAAGCGCCACTTTCTTTCCAGAGAAAACGTCATTGGTTGTAAGGGCCTGCGGCCCATCCGGACCCATGGTCATGAATTTCGCGTCGGGTAGCCGATCGCCAACCTTGATGGTCATGATTACTCTCTGTTTGGGCGTTCTTGCAGCCTGTCTTAGCGGCTCCTTTGCACCGTAGCCGGTTGCCCGGAGAACGCAAGCCCTCACCACTTCAACTATTCAAGGCTAAAGGCTGCCTCAGACTGCCCCTTCGCAGAGACCATCGTCGCAACGAGTGTCTTGCCGCGAATGTCTTTTGGCTCAAGGCCAGAGCCAAGCTCCGCTTCAAAGACCTGAACCTCGCCATCATCTTTCGAAGTGCGGCTCACCATTGGCACGTAGAGCCCGTCTGGAGCCTCTATAAAGATATCTGCGCCGGCTGATCCTCCTGGAAATTTGGCCGTGATCACAAGCTTCGGCTTACCACTCGCCTCGTCCAATTGCGCGCTCTCGAGAATCGGATCTTGCGGCAGACGCCGATCAGCCTTGCGAGGAACGCGAGAGAGCTGCTCGGCCGCTTCGGCTGAGGCCTTCCCGGCTGCGTTGCCGGGCGGGATCTCGATCTCGAGTGCGGCTTCGGAGGGAACGCAAATATCCTTGCAAATTCCGAACTGGAGATCGAGAGCGAGGCGCGTCGCCTTCCCGGGATCTTGGCGCGTAATTGCAATCGGAAAGACGGCGAGTTCCTTATAACCGATGTTGTCGCCAGCGGTATCGGTGAGCCGCTTCGGAGCGGGAAAAAGTGCCTCTGCCCGCTCGACATTTTCCGACCGTGTCCAGGAGAACGCGGGCGGCAGACCGCCAGCATCGCCCGGATTGCGCCAGTAAGTCTTCCAGCCCTCAGGCATAGAAACCTCGACGAACGCGAATAATTTCTCTTCCCCGTTCTCGGTCACCATGCCCGCGCTTAGACGCGTTCGCGAATTGAACCCTTCGACCCAATCGGTATCAACGGCAACCGCCGGAAGGGGCTTAGCGCAGAGCCCCGCCAGGACGGCAAGGAACGTTTTCAGGGTAAAGTGTCGCCCAACCATTGGCATGATCACGTTGAATCCTCGACCTCATTAAGTGTTGAGCTTAGCCAAACCGCCGCGCTCGATCCATGTCAAACCTCACCGTAGGTACGCGCAAGATTGCATCAGATTTGAGCCCGCTCGTAGCCATGAAAAAGACGGCTTGCACCTTGTTTGAAGGACCCAAATAGAGATAATCTCCTACTCATGAAACTGCCGAAGCAGAGACGTAAGCCGCATTCGCCTGGCTACCTGGACGGCCAGCTTCTGATAGCCATGCCCATTATGTCGGACCGGCGCTTTGCGAAAAGCGTCATCTATCTTTGCGCGCACTCCGAGGATGGCGCGATGGGCCTAATCATAAACCATCGGGCTCCCCACATCAGTTTTCCGGATCTTCTCGAACGGCTCGGCATTCTGCCAAAGGGTTCCGAAGACGGTATTCCGGCCCACATCCTTGACCGTCAAGTTCATTCCGGCGGACCCGTCGAGACAGGGCGCGGATTTGTGCTTCACTCCTCCGATTACCATGCCTCAGACTCGACATTGAGTATCGACGAGGATGTGAGCCTCACGGCAACGGTGGACATCTTGAAAGCGATTGCCGCGGGTGCCGGCCCACAGCAAGCAATGCTGGCACTTGGATATGCGGGCTGGTCTGCGGGCCAGCTCGAAAGCGAAATCCAAGCCAATGGCTGGCTGCACTGCCCTGCGGATTTGGATTTGCTTTTCGATACCGATCTCGAGAACAAGTATAATCGGGCCCTCGCCAAAATCGGCATAGATCCGTCTCATCTTGTGAGCGAAGCAGGCCACGGTTAGAGCATTTTCTGACCTCACGGAGTCGGTTTGGGGATTCCCACGGCGGGGCAAA
>CAZSNH010000396.1:0-3107 GCA_964607855.1 uncultured Hyphomicrobium sp.
ATGAATATCGCACTCGGAAAGCTTGGCGCATCTGAGAATGAGATCGTTTCTGCCGCCAAGGCCGCAGCAGCTCACACCTTCATCCTCGAGCAGCCGCAAGGTTACGAAACGCTGATCGGCGATCGTGGCCAGCGGCTTTCGGGCGGCCAGCGCCAGAGGCTCGCGTTGGCGCGCGCCATCCTCAAGGATGCTCCAATCCTGCTTCTCGACGAGGCCACCAGCGCCCTCGATACGGAGTCCGAACGCCTCGTGCAGGATGCGCTGGCCCGATTCACAAGGAATCGGACGACCCTCGTCATCGCGCACCGCCTCTCGACGGTGCAGAATGCGGATCTCATCTGCGTGATGGAGGGCGGCACCATCATCGAAATGGGAACGCATAAAGAACTCTCGGCGCTTGGTGGAAGCTACGCTCGCCTGGTCCGGTCGCAGTTTCTATCCGAAGGCACAGGGGCCGCCGGCTCCGGTTGACGGCGCCGCCTTTCGCTATTCGCGCCGCAGGACATTGCGCACAATGCGCGTTGCCCAGTTTTTTCCCTTGAACGAGCGATCGAGATCGGCGGGATCGTATACCGTCTCTACCCAGGTCCAGAAGGCGATGGGAGAAGCGGCATTGTCGGCAAGATAGCGCTCGAAGAAGGAATCGAGAACACCGGTGTCGGCTTGCCGGATGTGTCCATACTTGAGTGAAAGTTGGTTGATCGCCTTGGCGATCGGTTGTCTCTCAATCTCATGAAGGTATAAGACGCTGATGAAGCCTGCCCGGTCGGCTCCGGACTTGCAGTGCAGGACGACGGGCTTTTCTACTTCATGGAGCAGCTTGCGAATTTGGCTTAGGATCTCCTTCGAGGGGGCGGCGCGAGATTTGAGCGGAAGATCGATGAGGGTTATTCCGCATTGTTCGCAGGTCAATTTTTCAAGTTCATAGGTTGCTGTTTTGGTTTTGCCGCGCAGGTTCACGATCGTCCGAATGCCCTCGTTGGCAAGAGCGCGAATCTGATGTGGCAGTGGCTGAGCAGAGCGCCACACGCCCGGGGCCAAGAGGTGCCTGTTCTTGAAGGCGTACCGCAGGAAAAGGTGATCGGTGATCAACATTCGAAGGTGATTGGCAGCAGGGCCGAAACGCTGGCGAACGCCGGCTGGAACGCGCGAAACGACGGCTTCGCGGCTTGTGGCGAGCGCCTTCTTCATGGTGCGGCGTGCCCGTTTGGCCGGTCCGGCGCGGTTGGGCTTCCTTGGTCCCGATTGGTCCGGCGTAGAGCCGTCATTTAGCAGCAAATCTGAGCGTCCCCGTTTGGTTCGCGGTCTGCGCCGACCAAGCTTTGTCGTTTTGCTTTGATTGGATATTCGCTATAGGAACCAGCTGCAAGAGGCATTGCGATATTGATTCGCGCTTCTACGGCCGGGAACCGGGACACCCCGACAAATGGCACTTTCGCCGCAACTTAAAGCGAAACTGAGCAGGCTCACAGGACGAGCTGTCGCGCGGCTGATCAAGACGGTCCACGCGACGTCCAAATGCATTTTCGATCCCCCGGATGCCAAATCGAAGCTGGCGAAGCAGAACCCCGCCATCATTGCGGTGTGGCATGGTCAGTTCATGATGTTGGCCAGCGAGCGTCCGCACGATGTCAAGTACGCGGCCATGGTGGCGCGCCATGGCGATGCTGAATTGATCGCCGAATCGTTGTCGCGTCTTGGCGTAGAACTCGTCCGCGGCGCCGGCGCCGGAACGCGCCAACGCGATCGCGGCGGGGCTTATGCACTGCGCGCTTCATTGAAGGCGCTCGGGGATGGGATGTCGTTCGTCATGACGGCTGATGTGCCGCCAGGGCCAGCACGCAGGGCCGGAGAAGGAATTGTGACGCTAGCGCGCTTGTCCGGGCGGCCTATCGTCCCCGTCGCTGTTGCATCCTCGAACTACAAGTCACTCAATACGTGGAGCAGGATGACGATCAATCTCCCGTGCTCGAGGCTAGCTTATGTCGTCGGAGATCCGATCAGCGTTCCGCGGGAAGCATCGGCGGCCGTTCTCGAGGCAAAGCGCCTCGAAGTCGAGGAAGCGTTGAACGCCGTTACGGCCCGGGCATACGAGTTGGCGGGTGCCGATCCAAGCCGCGCCACGCCGCCGACGAACGATATCAATGCTCCGCCTGCTCCGCCCGGGCGCGCTCTCAAGCTCTACCGCGTTGCCACCTCCTTGCTGCGGCCCGCCGCGCCCATTCTACTCAAGATCCGTGAAAGAGCCGGCAAGGAAGACCCAAAGCGCCGGCAGGAACGGCTCGGCATCGCGAGTGCTGCACGCCCTGATGGAGCGCTGATCTGGCTACATGCGGCGAGCGTTGGCGAAACGAATGCCGTCCTGCCTCTGATCGAACGGCTGCGCGATGTGCGTCCCGATCTGAAATTCTTGCTGACCACGGGCACGGTTACTTCGGCGTCCATCGCCATGCGGCGATTGCCGGCGGGTGCCATTCATCAGTATGTGCCGCTCGATACGCTCGAATTCGCGAAGGCCTTTCTCGATCATTGGCGGCCCGATCTCGTGGTGTTCACCGAATCCGAAATCTGGCCAAATCTTATCTTGGAAACGGCCGCGCGCGGCATTCCGCTGACGCTGATCAGTGCGCGCATGTCGAACCGGAGTTTCGGACGCTGGCGCCGCCGCCCCGGGATGTCGAAACCGCTCTTCAATCGCTTCGCGCTTGTCGTGACGCAGAACGAGAAGCTCACTCGCCGCTTCGGGGAGCTCGGCGCGCGCAATGCCGTCACCGCAGGCAATATCAAGATCGATGCACCGCCTCCGCGGGCTGATGAGGCCGAGCTGGAGAAACTGCGCACCGCCCTTGGCGGACGGCCGGTATTCTTGGCGGCCAGTACGCATGACGGCGAGGAGGCCATCATCGCCGAGGCTCACCGTCAGGTGCGACGCGAGCTGGGCGGCCTCTGTACCATCATTGTACCCCGACATCCTGATCGCGGGGTTGCAATCGCAACGCAGCTTAAAGAAAGCGGACTGAAGGTGGAGCGGCGCGCGGCGGGCGGCATGCCGAATGCGGCAACCGATATATATATTGCGGATACGCTAGGCGAACTCGGAACGTTCT
>CAZSNH010000397.1:0-3034 GCA_964607855.1 uncultured Hyphomicrobium sp.
CGATGGGGGCCTCCGCGGGACCGAGCACCTCGATGCGATTGGATTGCGGCGCCCGGCGCGCCACCTCACGCGCAAATCGCTCGGCGAGTTCCTTGTCGCGCGCCGAGACGACCAGCGCGGCCAGCCGGCCGTAGGGGGGTAGCAGCCCGCGCTGGCGCGTTGCGATCTCGCGCTCGAGAAATGTCTCTCGCTCCCCCGAGAGGATCGCCTGCATGACCGGATGGCCGGGATCGTAGGTTTGAATGTAGCCCCGCCCTTTGGCAAAGGCGCGCCCGGCGCGACCCGTCACCTGATGCAGAAGCTGGAATGTCCGCTCGCCAGCCCGCGGATCAGCACCCATCGCAAGGCCCAAATCGCCGTCCACGACGCCCACTGTCGCAAGCCCCGGGAAGTGGTGGCCCTTGGCCACGATCTGCGTGCCGATGATGATGTTGACTTCGCCTTCTTCGATGCGCGCAATGATCTCGCGCATCTCGGTGAGGCTCGGAATGAGATCCGACGATAGAAGCGCGACCTTCGCATCTGGGAAGCGCTCGGTGACCTCCTCAGCCACACGCTCGACGCCCGGACCGCAGGCGACGAGTGCATCCGGCTCGCCGCAGTTCGGGCACTTTTGGGGCAGCGTCAGCGAGAAGCCACAGTGGTGGCAATTGAGGCGATTGCGAAACCGATGCTCAACAAGCCAGGCCGAGCACTGTGGGCATTCGATGCGGTGCCCGCACTTGCGGCAGAGCGTCAACGGTGCATAGCCGCGCCGGTTGAGGAAAAGCAGCGACTGCTGGCCGCGCGCGAGCGTATCGCGCACTGCCTCGACAAGGATCGGCGACAACCATTTACCGCGCTCGGGAGGGTTTTGTCTGAGATCGATCGGCGTGATCTCGGGAAGTTCGGCGCCCGAGAAGCGACTGGGCAGGATCACATGCCTATAGCGGCCGGTGCGGGCGTTGACGTGGCTTTCGATCGACGGCGTGGCTGACGCCAAGATCACCGGAAATTTGCCAATCGTCGCTCTCACGACCGCCATGTCGCGGGCCTGATAGTGCACGCGATCATCTTGTTTGAAGCCCGCATCATGTTCTTCATCGACCACGATGAGGCCGAGATCCTTGAAGGGCAGAAAGAGGGCTGAGCGCGCACCGACAACAACGCGCGCTTCCCCTGTGGCCGCCGCCCGCCATGTGCGCCCGCGTTCTCCTGCTGAAAGTGCCGAATGCCATTCGACAGGGGTGCAGCCGAAACGACTCTCGAACCGGCTCATGAATTGTCCGGTGAGCGCGATCTCCGGCAGCATGATGAGCGCCTGGCGCCCCTTCTCGAGTGCGCGCGCGCCGGCCTCGAAATAGACCTCGGTTTTTCCAGATCCCGTGACGCCGTCGAGAAGCGTAACGTTGAAATTGCCTGCGTCCACAGCAGATATCATCGCGTTGACGGCTCGGGACTGATCGTCCGTGAACTCGGTCCCCCGCCGTTGCGGATCAGGTCGCGGCAGCGTCTTCTCCGGAATAGCGACCTCAACCAAATTTCCGCACGCGACGAGACCGTCGATCACTGCCGTCGAACAGGCTGCTTCGCCAGCAAGCGCCGATTTGGCGCGGATTAACCCATCGGATGCGATCTCGAGCACGCGCTGACGCGCGGGCGTCATTCGGGAGGGAATTGAGGCACCGGCGGCCATTCGCACGCCCTGACGCGGCTTCAGCGGCTCGAAGGCCGCCTGCGCGCTCATGAACATGCGCGCGACCATGCCAAGAGGCGAAAGCGAATACTTGGCGATCCACTCAGCAAACCTCATGGATTGCGTGGGCAAAGGAGGCACATCAAGGCGTTCAACAATCGATTTGAACTTCTTGGGATCGACAACCTTTCCCGTCTCTCCGACAGGCCGGTCCCAGACGATTCCAATCCGGCTCTGCGGGCCGAGGGGCACAAGAACAAAGGTCCCTGGTTCGGCATCCACCTCGGGAGACACGAGGTAATCGTAGGTCTGGTCGATCGCGACCGGCACGAGTACAGGCACGGTCTTCCGGAGGGAAACCGCACCATCCTGCAATTTTTCGAACAGGCTTTCCAAATGTACCGCCGCCGGACTACAAGAAATCCTGAAAATGTGCCTCCGCTGAGCCTAGCCCCCATTCTATGGCATTGACGCGGCAGGTACGAACCACATCCACTCCTCAACGTGGAAATTTAACGCGAGGAAACGCACGATGAAGTTTTTCGTCGATACCGCCGATGTCAACGAGATTCGGGACTTGGCCGCCACGGGGCTCTTGGACGGCGTCACCACCAACCCCTCGCTGATCGCCAAATCGGGCCGCGACTTCAAGGAAACGATTGCCGAAATCTGTAAGATTGTCCCGGGGCCGGTCTCTGCCGAAGTTGCCGCTACCGACTACGAAGGCATGATGAAGGAGGCAAATGTTCTGCGCAAGATCGCCAAGAATGTCACCATCAAGGTGCCACTCACCCTTGACGGCCTCAAGGCGTGCAGAGCATTGACGAAGGAGGGAACGCTCGTCAACGTCACACTCTGCTTCTCTGCCAATCAGGCGCTCCTTGCCGCGAAGGCAGGCGCGACTTTCGTTTCGCCCTTTATCGGCCGCCTCGACGATATCGGATTGGACGGCATGCAGGTGATCCGCGAGATCCGCCAGATCTTCGACAATTACCAGACCCTGCAGACGGACATTCTCGCGGCCTCGATCCGCACCGTGAACCATGTCAAGGACGCGGCCCTCGCAGGTGCAGATGTGGCAACGATCCCGCCCACAATCATCAAGGCGCTCGTCAAGCATCCGCTAACCGACGCAGGCCTTGCCCTCTTCACCGCAGACTGGAAAAAGACGGGGCAGAGCATCGTCTAGGATCGATGTTGGAGCAGCACCTTGGCGCGCGGTGAACCCAAACACCCACCGTGCACTCTGCGCAACCCTCGACATTCTTCGGTCACAGAATTGGGCGCAACCTGATCCCCTGGCTGCGACGGTCAAGCGGAACTTAGGATGCCTTCCGGCAATTTTTAGGGGACCCTGTG
>CAZSNH010000398.1:0-3022 GCA_964607855.1 uncultured Hyphomicrobium sp.
GCCTGCAACCGCCCGCCCCCTTGGCGGTGGGGGCGGCGTGAACCCGCGGGATATCATCATCATCGTGGGGCGCGCCTATTCGTGGCGCGCCCTTCTCGAAACAAGACGCGCCCAACTTGAAGCATGGAAGGCGGGCGCGGCCGTCGCAGCCGGCGCTGTTCGCCCTCAGGGAGGATTGCCGCCCCGCCATGGAGCGCACCGCCGCCGGGCGATACCGGGAGCCGAGCCTGCTGCCGTTGATGACCGGGGAGTAACAAGCTTGAGAATTTGACGTCCTATAATAATAGTAGTAGTGTAAAAAGAACTGTATCAGTATTGCACACTTACCAACCCAACACTTGATAACATTACCAGGTGACAATGAGAGAAGATATTTCGGTACAAATACAAAAGAAGGCACTTTTCGTCGGCGGATTGAATTCCTGGTTCAGGGATAAGGATGACGAAAACGCCAAGAGTGCCGTACGGGACGCGACGCGGTTCGTTGATAGTTTACCGCAGCAAATTGACGAGCCGGCTGTTAGTAGCGGAACAACCGCAAGCCCCGAAACGATCGTAACCCTCTTTTGGCTAATCGGTGGTCATCAAACAATCAAGTCAGTCTCAATTGATTTCAGAGGTAATGGCCAATGCGATGTCCATTGGAACGAACACACCGGTAGGCAAAATCGTCTTCAAAACATATCGGTTCAACAACTCATTGAGCTCGATCTACCGACCAAAATTGACGCATTGAAAGTCGCTGCAAGGTTCGGTGGGCCGCGGCCGACTTAGCGCTCACAGTTTACAACTGTATGAATCCCACCAATCTTTAAATGGGCCGTTATCAGGCAGCTTCCTCTTATTATAACGAATAATGGCGCGTAAGACGCCACACATGCACTCTGCGGCGTCGATATCCGCCTGGTCTCTGTCTATTTTTGTCTCTGATTTCTTCCTATTCTCGATATGCTTTCTTTCGCACTGATTAGCTTCATCTAACAATTGTTTGAGCAACTTCTCAGATATTGTCGTCAGTTCAAGAATGTCGAGTCGCGTTGCTGGATCTTCGAGTAATGAGCGCTCTTTGTCCTCCGCTTCTTTCAAGAAGCGCTGAAGAGCTTCCTCCCTGCCGATGCGCCGCCGCTCCATGATCTGCTTAACAGAAGAAGCAATACTTAGGACGGACGCAAGGATCGACAAAGTTGCCGAGATCGGTTCAATAGGCATTGGTGGTACTACGATTGCCATAGTATGCAATTTGCTACCATAACGAGGCGCGCGGATCAACCGCGCCGGGCTATACAAATTGCTCCGGCTCCGAGGGGAGCCGGAGCGCGCGCCCTATGACGGGCGCGGGGCGCGTGGACGATGCTTGCGCTCGCGCTCGCGCTTTTCGCGGGCCTGCCGGTCATCGTCGATGGCAAGGATCATCAGCACCAGCACGAACAGGCTGACGCTGCTGTTGCCGACGGCAACGCGGTTGAAGGTGGTCTTGAGCGAGATCATTTTCTCCTCCTTGGTGTTTTCAGGCCCGGCCGATCCGGGCCTTTCACGCCGCCGGAGGAGCGCAGCAGGGCGGCGGACGCACCCGCAGGGCCGCAACGGCCCGTCCGCCGAAGCCTTGGCGCAGGCGGAAGTGGAGGAGCTGAATGTGTGCCGAACCCCGGGCTTGATCCGGGGGAGGCGCGGATCACGCTTGCGTTCCGAACCGCCCGCCAGTGCTATCCCGTGGACTGAAAGGTCGGCCGGCACGGCGCCGGACACCGGAGGAAATGAATTCGCCAAGCCGGCTTCGCGTTGCGGGCGGCGCAGAGTCAGATTTTTCGTGGCAGGTGATGGCCTTGCTAACGGATGACGGGGCGCGGGAAGGAGAGCGCGAGAAGCGCTCCCCTTCCTGGCTACTCGCCCTCGCTCAGGGTCGCAGTGTTGTCTTTGCGCGGACGACCGCGCTTGCGTGCGGGCTGCCCCACGCTCACGGTGAGGCCGTTCTCCCGCGCCAGGCGCTGGATGTCGGCAATCGCCAGACGGCGCCTCGCCGCGAGGCGGGATTCGAGCAGCGCGGTTGCCTTGGCGATCAGCTTGCGCAGGTCGTGATCGGCATGCCCGTCCAGACCCTGCGGCGAGTCGTGCACGGTTTCCTCCATGCCGGAGGTGCCGATTTCGAGGTTCGTGCTTTTCTTGTCCATACCTTCACTCCTTTCTAAGACGGAATGTTATCGTCGAGGCCGCCGGAAGACCGGCCGGGCGGCGGGCCGCCATCGTCATCGTCCTGTTTGAGCCGTATGCCGCCGCCTTCGTCCTCTTCGATCTCATTGAAGGGGTCGTGCTTTCCGGCCGGATCGTCGGCATACGGATTGATGGTGCCCTCGAAGGGCCAGGGCGCTTTGCCCGTGGCGTGCCACTCGTCATAGGCGTCCATCAGCGCGCGCGCCGCTTGCGTGTCGCCCCAGGCCAGATATTCAAGGGCGCTTTGCAGGATCAGCTCGCTGCTGGTCTTGCAAGGCGGCGACATGCTCTCCGACTCATCATGATGGTCGTAGTGATGGACCTTCTGGATCGCGTTGCACAGAAGGCGCACGGCATCGAGCGCCGTGTGCTGTCCCGAATTCCTGTTCGTCATGCCTCACTCCTTATGGCCTTCCCGACGGGCCTGCCAGCAGCAGGCGTTTGACGTTCTCATTCACGATCCGCCGCACCGCGGCCTCGCCGCCGGCGAGGAGCAGGCTGACGCCCTCGCACAGATCGCGCAGCGGCAGGGCATCGCCGAACCGGGCAAACCGCCCGCCCGTCCTGCCGGCCAGCTTCCGGAAGGCGTCCGCGGCATATGCATCCTCGCCGTCGAGGAAGGCGAACACCTTGATGCCGGCGGCGGCCATTTGGTCGCCAAGCGCGGCGAGCTGATCGAACGACTCCTCGTAGCTGTCGCCGGCCATGATGATGGCCTGCGGAGGCTCGTCATCCAGCAAGCTGCGCAGCGCCGGGATAAACCGGGTGTAGCCGGCCACACACTGAACCGCGCCCATGACGCCGGCCACCTCAA
>CAZSNH010000399.1:0-2994 GCA_964607855.1 uncultured Hyphomicrobium sp.
GAACGGACAGAAATTCCGCTTCACTGCTTCCGAAATACAGAATCCGAATGGAAAACTTGTGGGTCTTGAAGTGGATTTTCTTGTCGAATCGCGTCAGCCGAAAGACATCATCTTGCTTCATGGCTCGCCATGGCACGTCTTCTCTTCCCGATCGTCGGTATAAAGCTCCGTCATCGTTGTGACAGAACTCGCGAGATACCCGGCTCATGAACGCACAAGTCGATCTCACAGATGTCCCCACCATTGAAGAGCGTGATTTGGCCTTGGCGCTGCGCATGATGCTCGCTGAGGGCCGTTATCTGGCGGGCGCACAGAATTTCAGCGAAGAGGACATTCGCCGCGTAGAGCAGGCGTTCTGGTCGCGCAGGGCGGGCACCCACTCCGACAAAGTGGCCGTTTTGCTGAGACTGCGCAGTCTCATTGCTGTTTTCTGCACCCGCCGCCTCAAGGAACTCTTGTCGCAGTACGGCGCCCGTGCCGTGCCATATGCGTTGCAGATCGCGGCCAAGATGCGCCTCAATACCAAGTGGGGCTTTAACCCGCAGAAGTTCGCCTGGGCGCTCCAGGAAGCGCTGGCGGCTCAGACGGAGCTGGTCTCAGCAGCCTGAGGTGGCTCGCCGCGACGTATTCGACGAAGGGTTCTGCCACCCCTGTGATCTGATGCGATCCACCCCACGTTATGGGGGCATGAGTGGAACAATCGCACTTGTCCTGTCTTACGTTGGGGTCTTTGCGCCTCTTTTTGCCGTGCTCGTCTGGCAGCTGGCGCGCTGGACAGAGTAGATCCCGCTTTTGCGGTAGCGAGAGGTGGCGTATCAAATTGCCGCTTTAGCATCAGCAAGCCCCTTTCGAAATCAGCGACATGATCGCTAAAGGGAGCAGGCCAGGCACGGCGATTATCTATGATTATTGAACGCCCAATGGGTAGCCGACGATTAACCACCCGGCTTGGACTTGTCCCTGTATAATTATCGCAACTGGACTGCATCCGGTTCAAAGAAGCTCCTGCCCAGGCGATATTTAGAATGCGCGCGGTTGATCAGGGTCTTCAAGCGCTCGATCTGCTGAAGGGGCTTGACCCCATTCAGAAGGCAGCGTTTGCCCAACGCTTCAAAACATTGAGCGTTCGGCGGGGCGAAACCCTCGTTCGGCAAGGCGAGGTGGCCGACGCACTCTATATCGTAAACTCCGGACGTTTCATGGTGAGCCTCAGCGGACGGCGCGGTCCCATTGCGGAAATCGGCCCGGGCCAGCCCATCGGAGAAATCGGCTTTCTCACCGGAGGCATTCGGACGGCAACTGTCACGGCCTTGCGTGACAGCATCGTGCTGCGCCTTGATCGCTCGGATTTTGATGCCCTCGCGCAAGAAGTCCCAGCGATTTGGAAGTCTCTCGCAAGCACGTTGGCCGAGCGCGTTGCCAACACGACAAGCGCGTCTGCTGTTCCGCCCGATCCCAAACCGCGCACGATTGCCATCATCACGGCAGGGAGCGGACCCAGTGTTCCCGGCTTCGCCGAACGACTCGCGCGCGAACTCAGTAAGCGCGGCAAGACAATCCTCATCGACGAGGCCGGCCTCAACAAAATTCTCGGCCCTTCGACCGTGACCGCAGGTCCTGAGGCGACACGTCTGCTCAACAGTCTCGAGATGGAATATGAATACGTCGTCTACCGAACGGACGACCATCTCTCGGAATGGACGCAAAAAGCCCTGCGGCATGCCGACCTTGTCTTGTCGGTCGCGGCCCATGCCACGGACAGCGCACTGAATGATGTCGAAAGGCGGGCTTCAGAACTCGTCGCATCCGACGCGCGCCGGCTCGTTCTCCTCCACCCCACTCGGGGGCCCATTTCCGGAACCCGGCGCTGGCTCGAAGGACGCGACGTATTCATGCATCATCACGTCGCGCTCGATTCGGAGACCGACATCGAGAGGCTCGGCCGCTTCATTTCTGGCACGGCGCGGGGACTGGTCGCCTGTGGAGGAGGCGCTCTCTGTCCAACCCATGTCGGCGTCTATCGGGCACTCAAGGAGGCTGGGTACGACTTCGATATCATGGGAGGCACGTCCGCTGGCAGTGCCATTGTGGCAGCCTTCATGCTCCAGACGGATCTCGATGAAATCATACGCTCCATTGACGACATGTTTGTCGAGCACAAGGCCATGCGCCGCTATACGCTGCCGCGCTATTCGCTGCTCGACCACACCAATTTCGACGAGCAGCTTCGGCGATATTTCGGTGGCATCGACATCGAGGATTTGTGGCTGCCCTATTTCGCGGTGTCGACCAATCTCTCGCGCAACACGCTGCATCCGCACCGGCGGGGTGACTTATGGACCGCTGTACGAGCCTCCGCATCCATCCCGGTTCTGCTGCCCCCGATTTATACGAAGGATGGTGAAATGCTGGTCGACGGAGGATTGCTCGACAACGTTCCCGTGCAGCTGATGCACGAGCTCAAGAGCGGACCCAATGTGGTCATCAGTTTTCTCGTGCCGGAAATGGAGCGCTTCGAAGTCGATTATCAAAGCCTGCCGTCGCGTTCGCAGCTGCTCTTGCATCTGCTGGCTCCGCTGCGCAGAGGCAGTCTGCCTCAAGCCCCGAGTCTCGTAACAGTTCTCATGCGCGCGCTCATGGCTAACCGCCAGGATTTCCAGCGCCACCTCGGGAGCGAGGATCTTCTTCTCGTGCCGCCGATCTCGAAAAACATTGGATTCCTCGACTGGCACCGCCATCGGGAGCTCTATCAGTCAGCCTATGTGTGGGCAAAAACCCAACTCGCCCGCCTTTAAGAAACGTCCGTTCTGTAATTCCGCCGCCCGATCAAGGCTCGTTCTGCCATGATGCCGCCCAGGCGATGAGCGGATTGGCAGCGGCCCTCTCACCCATGAGCCGGATGCCCGCGTTCGGTCCTTTGCACCAGGCCACGAGCCCGTGCAATTCCCGCCCGGAGCTGATCATCAATGTCACGTTTTCACCTATCGAGAGACC
>CAZSNH010000400.1:0-2969 GCA_964607855.1 uncultured Hyphomicrobium sp.
GTTTCTGATCGGGGGAACCATGGCGCTGGCGGTCATCATGATCCTGGGCGGGTTGCGCGAGGTGATGCAGGCGGAAGGTCCATTGTGGGAAGTGAAGCTGGTGGAGTTGCTCACCGCCATTTTTGGTGGGGGGTTGTTGGGTGGCTGCGTCGCGCTCATTCTGCAACGCATCAGGAAACCATAGCCTATGCCGTTCCAACTTGATGCGCTATGTCCGCTCACGCTCCCCCTCGCCTTTCCCTCTCCCCCTGCGAAAGGGAGAGGACATCGGCGGGGGAATGCACGGTTTCGTAAGAATTTGGAGCGGCACTGGTCGGGAGGTCGGAACGAGCGATGAATGTCGAAGTGGGATCGAATCTCTATCAGAACACCGACGGTACGATCGAGATAGAAGGGGTGCCTCAATTGCAACTCGGCATCCGCGCGTCTGCAGGCACGCCGGTCGTGAACTTTGCGTTATTTGACGAAAACGGACGTATGGTGGCCAAACTGGTGGACAGCACACTGGCATTCAACGAGCGGCGGGCTTATGAGCTGACGAAGATTCCCTCGGGAATCACGCTCAGGAACACAGAATCAGGCAAGATCGTCCTGCAGGTTGAAGTCAAAGCACCCGACCTCTTGGCTCTCAAGAAGGCCGAGTTCCGGACGGTTAAGGGCCATCTCTTCCAAGTCTCGGCCACGGACTGGCGGCTCGACAAGCAGAAAAAGACGGGCACGACCACCGATGCCAAAGGCGGCGCGGTCGTGATCGGAGCGTAGCGGGGAGGCACGTGAATCGGGATCAGAAAGTTTTCAGTGGGCAGTTTCGGAAATTGAGGACTGAAGGAGCTTAAGGGGACACCTACTAAGCAGCGCGTGTCACTCACCGCCGGGTCAGAACAGACCGCGAAAGGAGGAGATCACGTCGCCACCATCATTGATCGATGCAGCTAAAACTCCGATCCTCGCCTACGGTAAGAAAGACTGGAATGCCCTGCGCGCGGCGGTCTCCCCGGCTATCCTCTACGATGAAGTGCCCACGCATCGTAAGCTACATGGGGTTGACGAATCTCTCGACTGTTGGCGGGGCTGGGCGGCCGCTATGACGGATTCCAGGGCGTCAATCCACAATGCCTTTGCCAGCGGCGACACGGTCATCCTTGAGGTCACGTGGTATGGGCGCATACCGGGCCGTTACACATGTCGACCGGTGAGATTGCAGCCACCGGCAAGCCCATCGAGGTTCGGGCATGTCTGGTCATCATGATCATGGACGGCAAAGCACACTCGATACGCCAATACTTTGATGTGGCAACGCTGATGCGGCAACTTGGCATCAAAGCGTAAACCGACAATGTGGTGAATGAGTCGTCCCTCGGTGAGTGTCGTTCACTTCATTCGCAGAGGATCATCCGCGTGACGAAGAAACTGAGCGGGAAGGTCGCGCTCGTTACCGGTGGGTCGCGCGGTATCGGCGCGGCTACGGCGCGTGCGCTCGCCGACAACGGGGCCGACGTCGCCATCAGCTACGCGGTTTCGGCCGACAAGGCTGACGCCGTCGTCCGTGACCTTGAGGGCAAGGGCGTGCGCGGGGCGGCCTTCAGGGCGGACCAGGCCGATCCCGCTCAGGTGGAGGGGTTAGTCAAGGCGGTTGTCCAACGCTTCGGTCGCCTTGATATCCTCGTCAACAGCGCCGGCATTTTTGTCCGGAGCGTGATCGGTGAGCCTGTGAACGTGGGCGCGCTCGATCGGCAACTCGCGATCAATGTCGGCGGCGTCGTAGCTGCCGTGCGGGCAGCGGCAATGCACATGGGTGAAGGCGGCAGGATTATTTCCATCGGGTCCTCCGGCGGCGATCGTGCGCCGTTCCGCGGGATCGCGCACTATGCGGCCACCAAGGCTGCTGTTGCTGCTTATACGAGGGGGTGGGCACGGGATCTCGGGCCGAAGGCCATTACCGTTAATGCCGTGCAGCCGGGTCCGATAGACACCGACCTGAATCCCGCCGACGGTGCGTACGCCGCAGCCCAGAAGGCGGGCACAGCGCTCGGCCGATATGGGCGGCCCGAAGAAGTCGCGGCCGCAGTGGTCTTTCTCGCGAGTCCGGAGGCAGCCTTCATCACCGGTGTGACGCTCAACGTCGATGGCGGCCTGAACGCCTGACCATCCTGCAAGCCGCAGTTCTGCGAGGACAGAAAGAGTGCCAGCAACCGGGTCTCACGCTGTCGCTTTCGGGAGCCATACGTGATGGATGCTGAGCTTCAAGCGTGGTGGCCCGAGCTCGGAACCCTCGTCGTAGCACTGCGAACCGATCGGCCTGCGGTGGCTGATCTGCTTGTTGGTGCTGTGCGCGCTGGTGGGACGTCCGGCGAAATTCTCGGTGGGATAGGCATCGTTTTGCGCACGCATCGTGCGCTTCGCGCTCAGCTCAATGAGTCCACGGCGAGTGCTTGGGATGCCGTCATGGCCGATGTCGATCGTGCCTTCCCTGGTTCAAGACTCGCCCAGTGGCTTGCCTGGTTCACACGTCGCTCGAGGTGACGGCCGCCGGCTCCGGTGCCTCTGTTGCCTTTCCCGGGTGCAATTCGCTTGAACGTCATGGGCTGCCGCCGTTAAGCGGCTATCCGTGAGGCCACGTGCATAGGAGAGCGATATGCCTTCAGAAGCTATCCAGCCACAGAATCGCAAAGCAGCCGCCACCTGGAATGCCGGCGGGCAGCAGTATGACCGGATCAGCCAATCCATCGCGGACTCCATCGAGCATTGTGTCATTCGTCTCGCCCCTCGGCCCGGCGAGCGGGTTCTCGATGTGGCGACCGGGACCGGCTGGGCCGCCCGCCGTGTGGCCGCCCGAGGCGCCGCGGTCGTCGGCGTCGATCTGGGCGCCGATCTCATCGAGGCCGCCAAGGCCTTTGCCGCTGACGCTAAGCTGGCCATCGACTTTCGAGTTGGCGACGCCGAGAAGCTCCCCTTCGAGGACGAGAGCT
>CAZSNH010000401.1:0-2969 GCA_964607855.1 uncultured Hyphomicrobium sp.
TGCGATGACCGGAAACAGCATCCTGCTCGTCGATGGCGATTTGCGCCGCTGGAACCTCACCCGCCGCCTGATGACCCCGCAGTCGCACGGTCTGCTGGAGGTGCTCACGAGCGGCCTTCCCGTCGATCAAGCCATTCTGCGTGACACGGTAACCGGACTGCACTTCCTTGCCGCAACCGGCTCGATGCCGCTCGACGCCTCGAGCCCGGAGCTTCTCGTCTCGCAGCGCATGACGGCCGCCATCGAGCAGCTCAAGGACCGCTTCGACACCATCGTGGTCGACGCGCCCCCGCTCCTGCCCGTTGTCGACGGCCGCATCCTCGCCGACTACGCCGACCAAATCGTCTACGTCACGAACTGGCGGCGCACTCCGACCCAGCTTTCCAAGAGGGCCATCAAGAGCCTCGGTATCAATCAGAACAAGATTGCGGGAGTGGTGGTCAACGAAGTGGATCCTTCCGTCCTCGAGGACGCGGCCGGATATGCGCCGGGACCAAACGTCCGTACTGCCGCCTGAACCAAAGAAGAAGGAAAGCCCCGCCGCCTCACAAATGGATGAAAACCGCAAGAGCCAACTGACCCGGAAAGTAGAGCAACCCAGTCCCCATGACGGTAGAAAGCCTCACATCACCTGACGGCAAAGCAATGGCCTCGGCCGCCACCGGCAATAAGGCCCGGGCGCGCCGCTGGTCGCGCCGCGTTGCTGCGGATACGGTGAGCCTGATGGACTGCGCCGCAGTGGTCGCCGGAAGCGCCGTGCCCGGCCTCATCTATGAGGGCACGAGCGGCATACATGTGGACTGGCGGCTGCTGATCCAAGCGGCGATCTGTGCCTCCATCATTGCTCAGCTCGCATTGCGGTCGTGGGGGCAATACGATGCCTCTCGGTTGCACGATTTTTCCCTGTCGTTGCCTTCTATCGCCGGCTCACTCGCATTGGGCCTCTTGGCAACCGCAGGACTCGGCATTCCGCCGGCATTAAGGGCGGGCCACGAAGTTATCTGGATCGCTACGTGGTTTACAGCGAGCTTCGGCCTCATGCTCATAAACCGCGCCGCGGCCCGCATCGTGCTTTCCCGCCTCACGGCCGCTGGATATTTCGACGAACGGGTTGCCGTGTTCGGCGCGGGCACGATTGCGCGACGTGTACACGATCACCTCTCCAATCCCAAGCTCGGCGTCCATTTCGCCGGCGTATTTGATGATCGCTCTACCTCCGATCGGCTTGACCCCGACGGACTAGCGCTTGCAGGCAGGCTCGAGGACCTCGTTGATATCGCCAGAAGCCAGAAGATCGACAAGATCATTATCGCCCTTCCCCAGACTGCGAGTGCCCGCATCGAGAGCATCGCCAAGAAGCTCGAGGAGCTGCCGGTCAGCGTCCACATCGTCACTCATCTCGCATCAGACTTTGTAAGAAGTTCGAAGCCACTCAAGGTATCGGCCATGGGGTCCGTGGGCCTCATGGACATCAAGAAGAAGGCGCTTTCCGATTGGCAGCCAATTGTGAAGCGCGCTGAGGACATCATTGTCGGAAGCCTGCTGCTCCTCTTGTCGGCTCCGCTTTTCCCGATCATCGCAGCCGCCATCCGCTACGAAAGCAGCGGGCCGGTGCTCTTCCGGCAACGCCGGCGCGGCTTCAATCAGCAAATCATCGAGATCTACAAGTTCAGAACCATGCGCGTGCTCGAGGACGGCCCGCACATCAAGCAAGCGACCTTCGGCGACGATCGCGTCACGAGGATCGGCCGCATCCTGCGCCGCACGAGCCTCGATGAGCTGCCGCAGCTCTGGAACGTTCTGCAGGGCAGCATGTCGCTCGTCGGCCCGCGGCCGCATGCGCTCGCCCACGACGAGCAGTTCTCTGAAATGCTGGAGCACTACGCGAGCCGGCACCAGATGAAGCCGGGGCTCACTGGCCTCGCCCAAGTCCGAGGATTTCGCGGTGAAACGTCGACGCCCATGAGCATCGAGTCCCGCGTCAACGCCGATATCGCATACATCAAGAATTGGAGCCTCGGCCTCGATCTGTTGATCCTTGCCCAGACCGTTTGGGCTGTCTTGACCGCCAAGAACGCCCACTAGAAGCTGAAACTCAGTGATCCCCATATGATGCAGAGTTCAGCCATCCCCGCAAACCAAGGCCGCAGAAAGACAGCTAGCCATAGCATCGCGCGCACGCGATTGCCGGCGCCCCTTCCCGTCGCGATGCTCATCATGAGCTTCCTGGCCCCGTCGGAGCTTTCCCTATTCGTTGCCGATTTGCGCCTGCCGCCACATCGACTCGTGCTCCTGGCCCTCATCCCTTGGGCGCTCTACAAGCTCATCACCTCGCGCGAGATCAGAATACGCTCGTTCGATCTCGCATTCTTGGCCTTCAACACATGGACGATGTACGTCTACGCCTATCATGCCGGCTTCGACGGGCTCATATATGGTGGCTCCGTCGCACTTGAAAGCTTCGGCGGATACATCGTTGCTCGCGTCTGGGTGCGCGACATCGAGACTTTCTTCTCGACGCTCAAGTTTCTGCTTGGATGCATTATCGCCGCAGCGCTGATCGCGTTGCCCGACGCGCTCTTCCGCGGCACCTTCACCCACGATTTCCTGCAATCGGCGACCGGTTTCGTTCATCCCCGCGCTAACGAGGTCCGCATGGGTCTCAACCGCGCCTACGGAACTTTCGATCACCCCATTCACTACGGGGCCTTCTGCGCCGCGCTCTTTGCCCTCTACTGGTTTGCAGAGCCCAAGGCCCACACTCGATACAAGCGCGCCGCATTGTTCTGCGGCGCTACATTTCTCAGTGTCTCGGCAGCCCCGCTCCTCTGCATCGGACTGCAGTGCATGATGCTCATTTGGGATCGCATCACACGCTCCACCAAAATGCGCGTTCACCTGACGCTCGGCGCCATCGTCATGGCCTACATCGCAGCTTCGTTCGTCACGTCGCGGACGCCGATCCAGAT
>CAZSNH010000402.1:0-2965 GCA_964607855.1 uncultured Hyphomicrobium sp.
GAGCTGCTCGCCCAGGCCGCCACACCCGAACGGCACCTGCACGACGAACCGGCGCTCGCCCTGGCGCGTGGACCGGGCGCCCGCCTCCTTCAGGCCAGCCTCCATCAGCTCTTCGAACGGCTCCGCCCGCCTGCAACAGGCACACTCGACACCTACATGCGCTGGCTCGATCAGGTGCGCGAGGGGATCGGCCGTGAGCCTGACGCCGGCGCGGCGTCGGAGAGCGAGGCTCGGCAAAACGACGGCATGCCCGAACCCCCGCCCGATCCGATCTGGGTCGAGGACCCGGACGGGGTGGCGCTGGCAGATCTGGCAGCCGAGCGCCCGAACACGCCGGTCATGACCCCGACCAGCGCCAGCCTCGATCTGGCCCAACGCGACGCCGCGGCCCGCACCGCGCTGAGCGAGCTGCTGGCCGACCTGCTCCGAGCCGATGCCCTGCTCGCCCAGGGGCCGATCGATTACCCGCGCTTCTACGACCAGGTCCGCGGCGCGGTCGAAGCCGCCGGCTACCGGGTCGCCATCCCCCCCGACCAGGCCGTGTACGTCAGCGACGTCCTGGCCGCGCGCGGGGTGATAGCCGATGCCGTGGCCGTGCTCGGTCTGGCCGAGGGCAACTTCCCGGCCCCGGTCAGCGAAGACCCCTTCCTCTCTGATCGGGAACGCCAGGAGTTCAAGGGCATAGGAGACCGAGCATGTGGGCAACGCAAGTGCGACCTATAGAGGGAACTTTTTACTTCATCGCCTATAAGGCGGCGGACTTGCTCGATCGCGTGCGCTTCACGAGTCGTTATTACTATGAGGGCGAGCGGATTGAGGCCGAAGCGCCCGGTGAGGATGAGGTGGCGCATTTTATCGCCGGCATCGAGCGCCATGAGAAAGCTTTCCAACGCCAGCTCAACCGTCAGAAGGTGCGCCAGATCGTCAATTTCTATGAGACCGCGGTGAGCCAGCCCCTGATCCCCGGCACGGTGCTGCTCTTTACCGAGGAAACGCTCCGTTTTGAACCGATCGGCGCCTCGGCCTCCATGGGCAACTTGGGCGAGCCCCACTCAAAATACCTCGTCATAGACGGCCAACATCGGCTGGCTGCGCTGTATTTTTTTCAGCGGAAGCATCCCGAGCAGATCGACCAAGTCGAAGTGCCCTGCGTGCTCTTTGACGGCAAGAGCGCGGATTTCGCCACGGAAATGTTTGTCATCATCAACTCGACGCACACCAAGATCAATAAATCCCATCTGGTGGACCTCTACGAGAAAGTGTCGTGGGAGACGCCGGAGAAAAAATTCGCCGCGCGCCTCGTGAACCATTGCTACGAAGAAGCCGACTCGCCCCTGCGCTATCGGATTAACCGCCTGGGCGGCCGCAGCCGTCAGGAGAAGTGGGTGCTCCAATCCGAGCTTTTCAATGAATTACATAAGGTCGTCCAGACCCATAGTGCGCTTTTCGATAAACGCTTCCGCATGCGGGCGGACCGCGCCTATGAACTGCTCCGCGACTATCTGAAAGCCGCCCGAGAGGTCATGGAACCCGTGTGGGGCGAGAACGACAAGTTCATGTTCACCCGCGATGTGACGCTCAAAGCGCTTATTCGCGTGTTTGGCGACCTGCTACGAGACGCCAAAGTCCTTCAACAGTGGGAAGAAGAGTGCTCCCCTCGCGTGTTCGTCGACGCGCTGCGGCCCTGGGCGGGGCTGGCAAAGGAATTTCGCGCCGAGGGTTTCTACGAACGGTTTCCAGCGAAAGGCCAGGTAGAGCGCGTCCGACGCATTCACGCCCGGCTCATGGAAACGTTGCATCGTTAACCATCGCTCAGGTCCACAACCTCGAGCATGGCGTCTCCCATCTTCTTCATGAGCCGTTCGGAGAGGCGCGGCAATGGCCCCTGGATAAGGCGGCGAGTGTCAATCGCTCGCCGCTGCTCAATCAGCAGATCGGAATCTTGGCGTATAAGAATACCGCCGAGAACATTAGCAAGATGGCGCCTCTACATCACCTACAAGAAACTTCAAAAAAAATACGCCGTGAGGATATCTCTGACGAATATCCTCCATAAGCAATCCTTTTGTTCTGAATGTTTCCTGTAGCGTTTATGCATTCCCTACTGTCTTGCCTCAACACCAATTCTGTGCCAATCATGAAGACTGTTATCCCGGGGGTGAATACCTAGCGGTGGAGGCATGATCGCTACAGAAAGGGAAAGATCATGCCCGAGTCACCGTTTCGCGTCGCCGAGAATACTCCCGCCGTGGCGGAGCCGCCGCCGCGCTTTGCCGGTCAATTCAATCTTTTCACTGGTGAGCTGGAGCCGCTGCCTATCGAGATCCCGGAGCCGAAAGAGCCCGGCGAAATTCGCATCGATGACGGTATCACGCTCATCAAAACCGCGGAGAATTCGCAACTCATTCTGTCCGGCTTCGGCCTGTTCCTGCGCAAGAAGAGCGAACGCTTGCTGGTGACGAAGAGTAACAATGTCATCTACCAGTTTCCCTTTTTCCGCTTGAATGAAGTCATCCTCGCCTCGCGCGGCATCAGCTTCTCCTCCGACCTGATTGAAGCGCTCTGCGAGCAAGGTGTGCGGGTCAGTTTTCTCGATAGCCGCGGACAACCCTACGCCATGCTGACCTCCCCCATGTTGTCGGCGACCGTGCAAGCCCGGCGGGAGCAACTCCTGGCCTTTCATGACCAGCGAGGGTTGGAGTTCGCCCGCGTCGTGGTCGGCGGCAAGATCGCCAATCAAGAACGGCTGTTGCGCTACTTTAGCAAATATTTGAAAAAAGCCGACCCGGAACGCTTCCAGACGATCACTCAGACAGCGAACGCTTTGAAGACGCACAGAACCAAAGCGTCGGAGGTCTCCGGGAATTGCATCGAGGAGGCAAGAGCCGCCCTGATGGGTCTCGAAGGCGTTGCCGGCAGACTGTACTGGGACGGAGTGCGTGAGATCATCGGGCAGAAGATCGAG
>CAZSNH010000403.1:0-2955 GCA_964607855.1 uncultured Hyphomicrobium sp.
ACGACCATGTAGCGCTGCTTCTGGTTCACGAAGTTAACGCCCTGCCGGAAAGCGATGCCCCCGAGCGTTGCTACCGCGCCGGCGGCCGCGATGGGGTTTGAGGCGAAGAGGGCAATCTTGCCGGCGGCACCGAAGGCACCGAAGCCGAGACCGCCACCCGCGGTCAAGCCGAGTTTCAATTTGTCGAAGAGGCGAAACCTCAGCCGAGGATTGGGAAAGATCATCTCGAGATCGCTCCTCGGGATGTTCTTGAAGAGCTTCATGTAGATATTGTCTTCCTTGACCTCTGACGGCAGGAGGTTGCGCAGCTGCGTGACGATGCGCTCGGCCTCTTTGCGGCTGATATTCTTCTCATCCATCAGCTCGCGCACGCGCACCGCGAACGGCTTTACCTTGAAAAGAATGAACAGGCGCTGGAAGATCGGAACGTCGAACTCCTCCTTGCGCAGGAACTTCCGCGGGTTTCGCCGAGATTCTTTTTTCTTTGTGGCGCCCCGGTAGTAGACGAGGCATTCCTCGAAGGCGCCAAAGTCGATATTGATGTCGAGCCCGTAGTGGGATTCTCGCGTCATGATCAGCTCGACATTGCGCGGATCTATTCTTTCATAATTTGCCTGGATGAGAATGCGCTCGACGCTGTCGATGATGCGCCGCTGCATCGCGCGCCGTTCCGTTGCTGTGAACTTGCGTGTAATGAGAAGATCGCTGTCAGGACTGAACGGCTCGTAAGTCTCGAGGAGCTCCTTGAGTTCGGCATTGTACTGCTGCCGGCGCCAGTGCTCGAGAAAGGCGAAGAAGCGCCGCGCCGCGGGGGCCTCTCCCTTGGGCCACGAGGCGGGGTCCGCCAAACGATCTACCAGGGCGCTCACCGTCACCGGAATAAATTTTTCGCGCCGGTTGACGTGGTCCGGCTGCGGGATCACGGCGGGTGTCACACCAGAGCGAATCGTTGCCTCGGCGGGCTCGGCTACGGGGGAATTCGCGGCAACGTTCAAACTCGACATCGCTCCAGCTCCCTGCCTTGCAAGAGTACTCCCCTCCAGCCTGTGCCGGGATGGATTAACCCTATGCCTCGCTTGATAGTTTGGGATTTCCTTTTAGGGGCGAGTTCGCCCGTCTGTCGAGATCATCATGGCGGGCGAACGGCTTTTTTGGCAGGCCACCAGACGCACATGGGAACTCTCTAGCACCTCTCAATTTGCGCAACTCCTAGGGGTAACAGGGCTTTTTAGATTCGGGAGCATATCGAGTCGTCCGGGGATAGGCTGCCTCTGCCACAGTCGTGCCGTTGTTCCTTACCAAAAAATGGCATTACCTTCGTCCGGTACGCATCTTTTGGGGGATATGGGTGCGCCGCTTCAACTGCATGCTATTTGCTATCGTCTTGGCAGCCTCGACTACTGGAGGTTTCGGGCTTGCGCGCGCCGCGGCCAAGGAACGCCTCTACATGCCGTTCGAGTGTACGGCCACGAGCCGGAAGCTCTCGGTTAAGCCAAGTGCAACGACAGTCTACGACATCGTTGGGCCGCGGACGGATCAGCTCGTTACCGCATGTCATCGAGATAGCGATGTCTGTACGTCGCTGATGGTTCATCGCTTCGAGATTCTGTGTGGCAATACGCGCGTTCCCTGGATGTACGTCGCGCAAGCCGCTTCCACGCACTTGCCAGGACGGCGGTGGATCGAACGCGGCCGCATGGGAATTATCCGGCCGGGAAAGAACGGATCCACAACGGAAAGGTGGATGCTCCCGGCAGGATATGCGCCGCTCGGTGAAGTGGGTGCGCGCGTTGAAAGCGCCACCCCGCAGCCAGCAAAATCAGAGGCGGGCACTGCGAAGCAGGAGCCCAAAAAAGTGGCGGAGACGAATCCCGTCGCGAGCCAGCCGCCTGCGGTGCCTGCTGCGGCAGTTACGCCACTGCCGCCTTCACCAGTTCCTGCAACAAGGCCGGTCGTGACCGCGGCCACCGCGCCACCCGTGCCTGGCAAGGTGATCGAAGCGGTGGATCTCTCGGAAGTGACGCCCAAGGCCGACTTACTTGAGCCCTCTCGTTCAAGCTTGGTCTATGTGTGGCTCAGTGCCATTGGACTGCTGCTGGGCGGGCTCGCTATCGCAGTGCGGCGGGGCAACTTGTTGCCATTCAGGGTCCAGACGGGTGAACTGCGCTCGCACATCAAGACGCGTGTCGAAAGTCTCAAGGAACGTCTTCAAAGGGTCAACGTAAGCTCCGTAGAACCGGCCAGCCCTTCGCAAGCCGGTGTTCAAGATCCCGCACTAGCGAGTGCTGCGTGGCAGGCGGCAAGTCTGCTCGATCAGATCGAGCAGGCCGTTGACGGACTGGAACGGACGACGCCCCTGCGAGACGTGCTTCAGGATGAGCTCGATAGCATTCACAAGCGCCTCGTAGCAACGCGCGCCGCGGCACTCGATGGGGGATCACCCGAAAAGGCGGCCTCTCAGTTCCGGGCATTGATCCGCGAGCTGGAGCGCGTGCGCCGCATCGCCAATAGCGCGGCGACAAGTTTTTCAAATCCGCGCCTGGGATCGGCGCCGCCGCAGACGAAGGGTGAAGCTTACGCACTCCTCGGCGTCAATTCCGATGTCAGCGAAGGCATCGTAAAGAAGATTGTCGATGCGCTTCGCATGACGTGGCATCCGGATCTCGCCAAGAACGAAGAGGATCGCCTTGTCCGCGAGGATCGCATCAAGCAGATCAATATCGCGTGGGACCTCATCTGTGACAAGCGTCACGCGGCCTAATTGAGGGCGCTTCAATCGGCTAGATCTTGAGCAACAGGGATCCAACAGGAAGTCCAGCCACAAAAAAAGCGGCCCCCGGGGATTTTCCCTCGGCGGCCGCTCCCCCGTCTCTCCCTCCGGAGATACTTAGATCAATTCACTTTGCCGAGACTGCCGAAGGTTTGCGGCTTTGTCTCGTGCGAATGCACAACGCC
>CAZSNH010000404.1:0-2952 GCA_964607855.1 uncultured Hyphomicrobium sp.
TCTCATCGTGGGTGGTCCGGTCTCGGCCTGATTGAGGTGGCCTGTCATGGCCCAGGCCCGGCGATTCATGTGCAGCAATTGCCGCGCGTGCGAATAGACCAGAAGGCCGGGGCTCGACCGGTGAGATGGACTCTTCGTATTCGGCGGGGTGGAGAACAGGCTCTTCTCACGCCGCACCCGTTGACTGCGGTCGTCTCTGGTGCGGACTCCGGCGTTGATCATTGAATGTCTCCATAGATTGGAAAAGGGTTGTGAAGACGCGCACGATTCAGCGGCAAATCTAACCGACTCGACTGACAACAGTCTGGTCAAAAGTGCTCACTTGTGAAGAATTGCAAAGGCAGGCAACTGAAACGGCGAAGCAGCCATTGACGCGGAATGACTACGCTCACGTCATTTGGACGACGTCTTCTTGTCTTCAGGCTTCGCCACCAGGTGGGGGCTCACCAGTTCGATGCGGACGATCGGTCCCATGAGTTGCAGAGGCCCTTCGAATTGCACGAAACTCGGCACCTCATCGTCCAGGATCCAACAGTCATAGTGAAACTCGGCCGGAAGCTTGCCGGTGGCCTTGCCGAGCAACTCGCGGATCATGCCGAGGTCCGGCTTGAAGACGTACTTTACTGCCTTCCGGGTCTGCTCGCCAATGCGGACCGGGTGCTCGCCCATGAGCCGCAGATCCAGTTTGATGATCTCCGGCGCCGGCGTGAAGGCGAGAAAGTTCACCGTTTCGCTGGCCCCTTTCGGCAGGTTCAACAACATCGTGACGAAGATGCCGTTGTACACATCATCGGGCAGCGTAAAGGCTCCGGCCAGCACATCCTCCTTCCCCTCCTCCCCCGTTTTAGAGCGCACCTTGTATTCCGCCGTCCTGCGGTCGATCGAGACCTCGATCTGGTCCGGAAACAACGGGCCGCGCTGGACCAGGTGATAGCGGAGCAGCGAAAACACCCGCTGTTGTGAGAAGATCACTTTCTCATCGTGCAGCGAGCCGTCCTTGAACGTGAAGACCAAGTGGCTTTCGACGAGATCTCCCTCTTTGACGACTTGGGTCATCTCACCCTGGCCGATGATCTCCCCGGCCGGCGACCGCACAAGAAGAAACCCGTGGGCAACGCCTTCCGGAAACCGCACCGCGATACGGGCGGCCTCTGCAGGCGGGCACGCGGCAGCGGTGATCGTCATGATGACGGCCACAGCCGGTGCCACGGCACAGTGATTCGCCATCATCTTCAAAGGGAACAGCATCGAGCGGAGTGACGCCATGGTGTGCTCAAGCCATTGAGCCCGGGCCGGGGGTGGCATACCCATTTTGCCGCAAAAGACGACCGGAATAAAAGAGAGTGGTTGGTTCTATCTTCGTTTCGGGCGCGAGAAAATGACTGACGCCGCGGACCATAGAACCTATCTCAAGATTGTTTCAGGAGCATGGTGATGGATGCGAGCTGCAGAAACCCCAGAAAGTTGGTGGCGTAGTACTCCCAGCGGATCAGCAAGCGCCGCTTCCATTGCAGCCACGCGAAGAAGCGCTCGCCGCGCCAGCGACGTTGGTAGCGACGCAGATGACGGCCATCCTGGGTCTTCAGTTTTCGCGTGGAGCGGTGCGCCGCAATCATGTTGACGCCGTCCTGCTTGAGGTCGTCATCGAGGCCATCGCTATCGTAGGCGCGATCGCCGATGAGATGGTCCGGCTTGGCCTCCAGCATGCAGAAATTGACGCTGAGTTGGACCAACGTGACCTCATGATGATTGGCTGCGTGCGTACTGACCGAGAGCGGTAGCCCGTGACGATCCAGAATCGCGACGACAGCTTCTTTGCCCCGCTGTAAAACCACGGTCAGCGTGACCTTGCCCGCCTGGATGTAGAACACGGCCTCCCCCGCATCCCCTTGCGAAAAGATGACCTCCTTCTTGCGACACCTCACACTCGCCGTGCCGCTCCCGACCTTCGTCAGAAGATTGAACGACACTGTGCGTTTACGTGCCATGGCGTTGACTCGCCGTATTCAATCCTATTGCGCGATGCACCGACTCGGGAGCGTGCGTCTCCGCTCATCAGTTTCGATCAACCGACTTGATGGCCACATGGATCTCGGCGAGGGCGCTCAGTTGGTGCGTCATATCCCTGCCCTGACTTTCGGCAATATCCTGGGCGCAGAACTCCAGAAGAGGAACCAGCGCATGACACTCATCCCGCAGATGTTTATCTAAGGTGTAGCGGCGCAGGACGGGCGTGATAGTGTTGCGTGCTTCTCGTTCATACCGGGGATCGGACTGCTCGAGCCGGCGCAGCGTCTCCAATTCTGTCTCCAACGACACCCCGAATTTCTTGATCAGCTTCAGCAGGGAGTCCAACCGTACACGGCCTTCAGTCCACTGGGCGGCGATGTGCACATCGAGCGATGAACCCGTCGCGACACCCCCGCCGATCGAAGCGATGGCGGCACGATGCCATCGTCCCAACCAGTCACGGGCGACCCCGAATGAATAGTAGATCGCCGCGATGCCGGCAACAGCGCCCAACAACCAGAACAGGGCGGAGGTCGTCTCAAGATTCTGCATCATAGGTTACCCCTTACCGCTCATGAGCGTCCCGGTCAGAGTCCCACGTACAGCTGAATTTCGATGCGCCGATTCATTCGCCGTCCTGCTTCAGTCTCATTGCTCGCGATCGGCCTGGTGTCCCCATACCACTCAATGATCACGCCCTCCGGCTCCACTCCGTTCTCCTCCAGAACTCGTGCTGTTTGGGTCGCGCGTGCTTTGGACAGGGCCAACTTCTCGAAATATTCGGCGAAATGGTTCGCGACCGATGCCTTGTCGGCGTGCCCGGCGACCCGGATTTCCTGAAGAGCCGCCGCTTTGAACAGCACCCCCATCCGCTTCAGCGCTTCCATACCGTCCGGCGTGATCTCATGACTCCCGCCGTCGAACAGCAGGCGTTCGGTGATG
>CAZSNH010000405.1:0-2937 GCA_964607855.1 uncultured Hyphomicrobium sp.
CGCCGCCGCAACTTGGGATTGACCACCTGCTCCATCCCCTGAGCAATGAAATAGGTGGACATGACCATCAGGACAATGGCCACCCCAGGGGGGATGATCCACCACCACGCCCCCTGGGAAAGCGCCTGTGCCGAGTAGGCATCGTGCAGCATCTTGCCCCAGCTCATGCTGTGGGCGTCTCCAAACCCGAGGAAGCTCAGTCCCGCTTCTGTGAGGATCGCCCAACCGACCGCGAAGACCCCATAGAGCAAGGAGATGGGATACACGTTGGGCGCCAGGTGCACGAAGATCAGGCGAAGGTGCCCGGCACCGGCGCTCCTGGCCACCTCCACGAATGGCCGCTCCTTGAGGGTGAGGACCTGGGAGCGCACCACGCGACAGGTCTCCCGCCAAAGGAGCGCCGAGATGGCGATGATGACGTTCCATTGGCTGCCGCCGAGCACCGTCACCAGCACCATGGCGAAGGGGAGAAAGGGAATGCCGTACACCACATCGACGATCCGCATGATGACCTGGTCCACCCGCTTCCCGAAGTAGCCTGCCATCATGCCCCCCGACAGCGACATCAAGAAGTTAACCGTGATGGCGCTGAGCGTCGTGGGTGCAAGATAGATGTTGGTTGCCGTCCACGTCTCGCCCGTGATCTGACCGGCGATTGTGGCGGGCCCGATGATGGGAATGTTGCAGGCAGCGTAGAAGCCCCAGAACCCCGTGTAGATCAGGAACAGCCCGATCGTAACCAGCCATGGGTAGTGAGGCGGAATCTCGCGTGGGCTCCCGTCGGCGCGGAATTTGCCGATCCGAGGACCGAGCACGATAAGCACGGCCAGTGCCGAGCCGCCGGCGATGGCGTGCACGACTCCGGAGGCATAGGCGTCATGATAGCCCAGCACCTTGACCATCCAACCGCTTGCGCTCCAGCCCCAGGCGGCGTCAGTAATCCAGGTCACCGAGCCCACCATCACCGCAATCAGCCAAAATGCCCCCGAGCGGATGCGCTCGATAACGGCGCCCGAGATGATCGAGGCGGTGGTGATCGAGAACAGCAGGAAAGCCGCCCAGAACACGCCGTTAAGCCGGTGCCAGATCGCGGCGCCCGAGGCTCCGTCGGCGGTAATGCCGAAGGCCGCGTCGGTGGCGTTGGCTCCCGAAAGGTGCGTCGCCATGAGCGGACTCCAGGGTGCTGCCACCTTACCGGGCTCATAAGCGAGTGGCGCCTCGACGAAGTCGTAGAAACCAAGGCCATTGGGGAGAGCAAAATAGATCCACCAGCCAAAGAAGAAGAAGGTGGTCGTGACGAGCGGGATCGCCATCGTATTCTTCATGAGCGTGTGCATGTGATTGCGCCGGCGGCTGACGCCGACCTCATACATGCAGAAGCCGACATGGATCAGAAACATGATCACGACGGTCACCCAGTAGTAGAACTCAGTGAATATCGTCGTCAGCGCATTGAGGTTGCCTTCCATGGCCATCCCCCCGGTTGATCAAAGAACAAAAAAAACCTCCACGCCTCGTGGGCATGTGCGGGATTGCGGAGCTCATGATCTGGGCTTGTCGAAGTTTTGGTAGGGCCTGGGGGACGCAATGAATTAAGGGAAGCGCGCCTCCACGCCTATCGACCGGGTTGAACCCCGGTGAAGTTTCTTTCGCCGCTTGAAATATGGCGCTGGCCTTTGACCCAAGTCAAGTGGCTGCTTGAACTCCACCAGCAGTGTTCGAGGCCTCAGCGGCTCTGCCGCTTTGCTGCGATTGCTCAGTGAGGAGGGTTACGCAAGCAGCAACGAGCGAACGTCAGCTTCGTCTTTATACCGGAAGATCAACAGAAACTCCTGATGCGTCCTGCGTATGGCCGCTTCGGATCAAAATCCACCGGCGGAGGCGGTACGATCAAAGCTGCTTAACTCCAAGAGGCGGGGATTGGAGTTCCCTCAGCATAACGAATGGGTCGCTGTATCGGCGAGACCCGCCTCTGTACAAATCACCCCCTAATCCACGCCCTGCACGATATAGCGAACATAGTTCGCGGGATCGACGCGCCCAAAGTTTTCGAACATCGCAATCCGACGAGATTCGCGCTCGTAAGACGGTCGCGTGGGCTAGGCCGTGTCACATCACAAGGCGGAAGGAACCGCGAACCGGTCAGATATCGGGGACGGTTGCCGCAATGTCATTCGGTCAGCTGGCAGCCCATTGTTCCGGCCGCCGAGCACAAAGGGCGCGTTTGCACAGAGCTATGAGCCTAGCATCCCTGCACACGGCGAGGGCCTCGGCCTTGAGCTGTAACGGCCAAACGGGCTTGGGTAGGAAGCTTACTCTGTGAGCCGGGCCGGCCACCTCTAAGAGCTCTTGCTCCGAATAGTCGGAATATCCGGAGACAAATACAATGTGCACGAGGGGATCAAGTTTCCTGATTTGCGCGGCTGTTTCGTAGCCGTCGATGCCAGGCGGCATCCGAATGTCCAGAAATACCACTGAGAAGGGATCCGATTTCGCTATCGCCGCGCGGACCGCGGCGACGGCATCAGCGCCCTGATCAACGAAATGCACGCGCCAATTTTCATCGTCGGCGGCGAGGACGCTTACATCGGATCCGAAAAGCTCCACCTCGAGTGCATCCGCCTCTGAGGCGCCTGCTAATCCCGTAACCGGTTTCTCAAGCACATATCTATACGCGCCGATGACGCCAAGATCGTCGTCCGCAACGAGAATACGCGGGGTCTTAATGTCGCTCATTATGCTGCATCCTTGAGTGATTTGATTGCAGCAGGAAGAGTGAGAACGAGTGTTGCACCCGTTCCCAGGCCCTTGCTTTCAGCTTCGAGTGATCCGCCCATTGACTGGGCGGCGTTGGCACACCAGTGAAGTCCCAGACCACCTGTCCGCCGGGTGCGAGTGCTGAAGCCTCTGGTGAACATCGACTTAAGATGATCGGGG
>CAZSNH010000406.1:0-2934 GCA_964607855.1 uncultured Hyphomicrobium sp.
CGGCCGCGGCGTGCTCGTAGTCGCCGCGGGGCAGCGGGCGCGCTGGTCAGGCGAAACGCATGAACCTCAGTCGGGGCCAGGCTCAGGACTCCTGACTCACTCGCTACGGTCGCAAAGCCATTCTCCTGGAACTGACTTGGATTTGATGCTGAGGCCAAGCGAACGAAACTTTGTCTCGTACGAGACAAAGTTTGGTATCGGTCAGGATCGGCGGGGCCAGCCGGTTTCCGCCGGATCAGGAATCCTGAGGCTGTGACGTTTGGCGCACTGGGCAGGCTGATCGCGGCGGGGCTACGAGGGGCTGCGAGATTTGCCGCAGGACAGCGCAGAGGGCGCGAAGCCGGGGCGTGTGCACGCCGGCCGTTTCAGCCTGGCGCAGGGGTTCGAGGAACAGGCTCTCCAGTTCCAGCGCCTGGCCGCGCTCGAAGTCGATCAGCGTCGATGCCTTGTAGGCGCCCATCGGGATCGTGCGTTCGATTTGGATTTCGATGAGACGGTCGCTCACGTTGAATCCCTTTGCCCGCGCAGTGAGGAGGATCTCCTGCATCAACTCGCGCACGACGGCGGCCCAGGCGGGTTCCTGCAGAAGCCGGTCGGTGGACAGGCAGGGACCGCGTGTGGCGCCGGCCTCGATGGACCCGCGCCGGACGGCGTCCAGCCCGGCGCTGGCCGCGACGCCGAGCCCGTTGAATGGAATGTTCCAGACCAGTTTTTCCCAGTGGGCGCGGGCGAGGTCGTCCGTGACTTCACAAGGCACACCCGCATGGCGGATCAGGGAGGCGATGTCGTGGGTGCGTGGCTCGGGCCAGCGCTGGAATTCGCCGAGCACGATGCGCCCGTGCCCGAGGTGATGGATGACGCCTGGCTCGACGCGGTTGAGACAAACAAAGCAGAGACCGCCCAGGATTTGTTGCGGAGGAAACAGCTTCGCGAGTTGCTCCTCGTTGCCGAGGCCGTTTTGCAGCGTGAGAATGGCGGTCTGCGGACCGACGAGCGTCGGAAGCAAGCGGGCAAACTGGTCGTTGGCGGTGGTCTTGAGGCCGATGAGCACGAGATCGGAGACGCCAATCTCTTCAGGCCGGCGCGCGCATTTGGGCCGGACGTTGAAATCGCCCTCCGGACTGCGAATGGCAACGCCGTGACGCCGCACGTGCTGGTAGTCCGAGCGGAGGAGAAAATGGACCTGCTGACCATCGCGGCACAACCTGGCGCCGTAGTAACTGCCCAGGGCGCCGCACCCGACCACGGCGATTTTCATGTTCCAGACTCGTGGGGAGAGCGAGGCTGCCGCCGAACCCATTTCTTGCGACATTCTGGTTCGGCTCACCCTCCCGAAACCTCCAAACGAAAAAGGCTCCCTGACCAGGTCAGAGAGCCTTTGGAAAAACTGAGGTTTACTTGGTGCCGAGGATGGCGTCTTTGGCGGCCTTGGCCACGCGGAATTTCACGACGCGCTTCGGCGGTATAGTGACGATCTGACCCTTCTTGGGGCCAAACTGCAGCGTCATCTGACGGGACGGCCGGTTCACCAGCACAAGTTTGCCGAGGCCGGGCAGGGTGAAGGTGTTCTTGGCATTCTTGTAGGCAAGCTGCGCGATGTGCTCGAGGATCTCGGAGGCCTGTTTCTTGGCGATGCCGGCTTTGTCGGCGATGGCGGCGGCGATTTGGGATTTGGAGAGGGTTTTTGCCATACGGTAGCTAGTGTTTGTATTGTTGGTTTTGTTTGTGCATTCAGTCTTGCGACTTGCGCGTATAAAAGAGGGTTCACCGCGCGGCTGCAAGGAGAAAAACACGGAAAAATCAGAGAGTTTTAATACATTCGCGAGAGGCGTCTCCGCCCTCGAACCACGCTTTTTGGATCGTGCGGAGCGCAAGCTTGACTTGCCCGCGCATTTTTTCACCATCGCCGCGATGGCGTCACTCTTCACCATTCACAGCGAGTTCCGGTACGAGATCGTCCGCAAGATTTTCGAGGGCGGGATGGGGATCATCTACGAGGCCGAGCAGCACGGCGCGCGCAACTTCGTCAAGCGCATCGCCATCAAGGTCATCCGCCAGAGCTACGCCAGCCAGAAACAGTTCATCGAGAATTTCATCGGCGAAGCCAAGCTGGTGGCCGACCTCATCCACACCAACATCGTCCAGACCTACCACCTCGGCGAAGCCAAGGGCGTGTACTACATCGCCATGGAACTGATTCGCGGCGTGAACCTCGAGCAGTTCGCCGACCAGATGCGCGACAAGAACCGCATCCTCCCCGTGGACGTTGCGGTGTTCATCGCCAGCCGCGTGTGCCGCGGCCTGGCCTATGCCCATGTGAAGACGGACAAGGACGGCAAGCCGCTTGGCCTGGTCCACCGCGACGTGAGCTTCAAGAACATCATGGTCGCGTTCGAGGGCGACGTGAAGCTGACGGACTTCGGCATCGCCAAGGCGCGGGGATTCCTGATCGACAACGAGGGCGAAGTGGTGGCCGGCAAGGCCGATTACATGAGCCCGGAGCAGGCTAATTTTCAAATCACCGACAAGCGCTCGGATCTCTTCTCCGTGGGGGTGGTTCTGGCTCACCTGCTTCTGGGCCACAACGTCTTCAAGGGCCCGTCGCCGGAGGAATCGCGCAAGCTGGTGATGAACATGCCGCTGCCCGACTTTCGGACCCTCGACGGGCGCATCGACGACCGGTTGAACCAGATTCTGCTCAAAGCACTGTCCCGCGACCTGAACAAGCGTTATGGCAGCGCGGACGAAATGCTGTTCGACCTGGAGCACTACATCTATCACTCCGGCTACGGCCCGACCAACGAAACGCTCGGCAGGATGATCCGCGAAATCTTCGGCTACAATGTCAGGCTGGCCACCGAGGACGCCAAGGGGAGCACTCAGTTGCTCGAGCGCACCGCCCGCTCCACCGCCATCGTGAAGCCCAAATGAAGG
>CAZSNH010000407.1:0-2929 GCA_964607855.1 uncultured Hyphomicrobium sp.
CTGCGGTGCACGCGAAGGGGGCGAATTCCCCAAGCCACATTCCGTATTTTACTCTGCGCTAAGGCCCCAGAGCCGCGGTTGGACCTCACAACCAACTTCTGCCCGGGAATGTGAACTTCGGGGGCGCCCACGGCGTCAGCAAAGACAAGCTGGCCACTATCCTCGACACCACCGGCATCGACGTCCTCGGAACCTTCCGCCTCTATGGCTTGAATGGGGTAGAGGTCGCTGGCAACACCGTCACTTCTGCTGACTTCTACTTCGCATAAGTGAGATGAGCCGAAAGGGGCCCTAGGCCTCACGGCCGCCCTTCCAGCCCGGCCGATCAGACCTAGGTCCCTATATGATTAACAAGCGCGCCCTGATAATAAATTATCCTTCGCCCAGTTGTACGTGGAGTGGGGCATGAAGTTTCGGCTGCGCGCCGGCGACCTCGAGAGCCTGCTAAGCGTTGTCGAGTTCAACCGAAATATGTCGGCGGACTCGATTGCTAACCAGGGCGCTCTGCTGCGCCGCTGGGAAGTCGACGCAGCCGGTAATCCCACGCAGACTGCATATCTCCTCACAAGCAATGGTGCGCAACCGAGTTTGCCCTCGCTCGCAGACTTGCGAGAGAACTACCGGATCATGACTGGAGGCGGTGAGCTCCCCATCCATGAGCTTTTCCGCAACACAAGTACCGGACCGGACCTTCTTGCCACTCTCAATGTCAAAAGTGCTGACGGGCTGTCCTGTACACTGAATTCGGAAGCACTGATCCGGTCGATCTGGAACCAGAACCACAACTACTGGGTCGACAGGCTCAAGGCCGACACGAGTGGAAGCTGGACAGAGGATCAGTATTTCCAAGCCGCTCGCGCCATCAACATGGCCGAGCATCAGCAAGCAGCATTCTCGGAAATCGCGCACGCTCTGGCTAACGGCACGGTCCCCGGGGCGAGCAACCCAGCAAACTCGTCCAACGATTTGGTTTCCGATGGCCTCGCAGCCGGCGAAGCCCTCGTGGCCCTGTTCAGTGAGCACGTCAGCGTCTTTGATGGAACAACCGGCGAAATCCGTCGACTTGCACTGTCCGATACCTTCTCTCCTGCAGCGTCAGGAAATCATATTGGCACGACGGGGGGCGATGATGCCGCTGCTCCGATGGCCAATGGCGTCGTTCTTGATCCACTGCCGGGTTGGCGCACGGGACTTCCCGATCGCCAGCTTGATTTGGGGACGATCTATTCAGCTCGCAGCCGCGACGGCGTAGCGTCGGGATTGAACCAAGTCCGCGGCGAGCTTTTTGTGCTGACGGGTCTCGCAAGCCTTCAGCCCTATACCGACTGGGCGGATTTCCAAGAACGCAATCAACTTTCTGACGACGTCATCCAGGATCTCAAGGTCGCCTATCCTGAGGGCATCGAAGCCATGGATCTCTGGGTTGGCGGTCTTGCCGAAGCCGCCAGCCAAGGCCAACTTGGTTCAACGCTCGCCGCCTTGGTTCAATCGCAACATCCTGTCACACAGATCGCGGCAGATTCGGCAATTGACGTTCCCGAAGTCCTTGCCCGCACCGCCAATATTCAGCTGCTCGGCTCACAATCGTTTGCGTCCATGGTGGCGCGCCATGTCTTGCCAGAATCCGCTGAATTCCAGGCGCTCTTCGAAGGTGCCGAACCCACGAGCGTAATCGCCGGAGACGCATCCGATAACGTGCTCACCGGAACGGACGATGACGACCTCATCATCGGCGGCGGCGGCGGCGACGTTCTCTTCGGTCTGGCTGGCGACGACGAGCTGCGTGGCGGTGCGGGCGACGACGTTCTCGACGGCGGAGCTGGTGCCGATACGATGATCGGCGGCACCGGGAATGACACGTTCAGGGTCGACAATATAGGTGACATCGTCATCGAGGCTGAAGACGAGGGCATCGACACGGTCGAGACAACTCTTGAGAGTTATGTGCTCGATGAGAACGTCGAGAACCTCGAATACGAAGGAACAGCAAGCTTTACCGGCGTCGGCAATGAGGCCGCGAACATCATCACGGGTGGAGCATCGGCTGACACGCTTTTGGGCGCGGGTGGCGACGATACCCTCGATGGCGGGGGGGACAGCGACACACTGCTGGGTGGAACGGGCAACGACACGTATGTAGCGGATTCCACCGGCGATATTGTGATCGAATTGTTGGGTGAAGGCACCGACACCGTCGTCGCCTATGTGGACCGCTACACGCTTACAGTCAATGTCGAGAACCTCGAAAATGCAGGCGGTGGATACTTCGTCGGCACAGGAAATCTGGCCGATAACACGCTTTTGGGCGCAGAAGACACCGATGTTCTCTTCGGCCTCGACGGCAACGATACTTTGATTGGCGGCGGTGGCGCCGATCTTCTTTATGGCGGCCTCGGCAATGATGCTCTATCCGGCGGCGACAACGACGACCACCTCTTCGGCGACGCATCCGATGCTCCCGAAGCGCTCATCCTGGTCGGGAGTTCCGAAGGCGGCATTATCTTGGGAAGCGGCTCAGCCGACGTCATAGAAGGAAGCTCGGACGGCGACGTGGTCTTTGGCGGAGCCGGATCCGACGCGATCTACGGTGACCGGGACGACGACCGGCTCGACGGTGGTTCGGGCAACGACTATCTCAACGGCGGACGAGGAGACGACGATCTCATTGGCGGAGTGGGTGACGATTCTCTCTACGGCGACCGGGACAACGACACCCTTCTGGGTGGCGAGGGTAACGATTATCTCGACGGTGGCAAAGGCGACGACAGAATTGAAGGCGGCGAGGGCCGGAATCTGGTCAACGCGGGCGAAGGTAACGACTGGATCATCAATATATCCGGCCAGGATACCATCGTGCTCAAGCCTGGTTTCGGCAACGATTACGTCGCGGGATTCGACGCAAGCTCGTCGGGCGAGGGCTCGCAGAACA
>CAZSNH010000408.1:0-2922 GCA_964607855.1 uncultured Hyphomicrobium sp.
GGCTAAGACTGGAATACTGGCCAGCGGGCCGGCGAAATTGCTTGCAAGCGCGCAGGATGCCGTGACGGCCGGGGAAAAGTTACTGAGCCTCGCCAAAGCCGGAGCCCAAGCCAAAATCGCCGAAGCAGGCGGCATGGACGCTGCTCAACATATTGCCCATGGCTTGGCTTGGCTCGCCACGACGGTTGAGGCCCTCCGGCAGATGCATCTCTGGGCGGTGCGCTTGAATGACGAGGCTAAGTTTGGGGAGTTCGAACAGTTGCTGCTCGCTGCAAGCTTTGCGGAGTATGGCGCGCAGATCGCGGGCGGAATTCCCATGAGCCAGCTCGAGGTCATCCGCCCTCAAGACCTTGGCGTTTCGCGTAGCGATATCCGCCGTTACGAAGATACCGTTGCCGATCTCATCGCCGAGGGCGGCACTCAGTCCGTGAAGGCTCGTCTTGCTAGCCTCATCAAAGATGCGCAGGGTTCCACAACCTTCGGCAATTCGGGTCTCGACGAAACGATGTCAGAGATCCACGAGCAGATGCGCAAGTTCTCAGAAGCCGAGGTTGTGCCCCATGCGCACGAGTGGCATCTGGCAAACGCTTACATTCCACTCGAGATCATCCAGCATGTCGCTGAACTCGGCGTTTTTGGTCTTACGTTACCGGAGGAATTTGGCGGTCTTGGTCTCGGTAAGCTTGCGATGTGCGTTGTCTCGGAAGAGCTGTCGCGCGGCTATATCGGTGTTGGATCGCTCGGCACGCGCGCCGAAATCGCCGGCGAGCTCATTCTCCAGAACGGCACGCCCGAACAGAAGGCGAAGTATCTGCCAAAGATTGCGTCCGGTGAAATGCTTCCCACTGCCGTCTTTACGGAGCCCAATACCGGATCCGATTTGGCCTCGCTCAAGACGCGCGCCGTCAAGGATGGCAATGTTTACAAGATCACCGGCCAGAAAACCTGGATCACACATCCGGTTCGTGCGGACGTCATGACAGTACTGGCGCGCACCAATCCCAATGAGAAGGGCTACAAGGGCCTGTCGATGTTCCTGGCTGAAAAGCCGCGCGGCACCGATGATGATCCGTTTCCAGCCAAAGGCATGACTGGTGGCGAGATCGAGGTTCTGGGCTACCGAGGCATGAAAGAGTATGACATCTCCTTCGATGCCTTCGAGGTACCAGCCGAAAATCTCTTGGGTGGCGTCGAGGGGCAGGGTTTCAAGCAGCTCATGAACACCTTCGAAGGTGCGCGCATTCAGACCGCCGCGCGCGCTGTTGGTGTGGCTCAGTGTGCCATGGATCTCGGTCTCAAGTACGCGTTGGAACGTGTGCAGTTCGGCCAGCCGATCTTTGCGTTCCCGCGCGTCTACAACAAGATCGTGATGATGGCCGTCGAAACCATGATCGCGCGTCAGCTCTCGTATTTTGCGGCACGTGAGAAGGATCAGGGCCGCAGGTGCGATCTCGAAGCGGGTATGGCCAAACTCTTGGGCGCCCGCGTTGCGTGGGCGAATGCGGATAATGCGCTGCAGATCCACGGCGGGAACGGTTTCGCGCTCGAATATCCGATTTCGCGCGTTCTCTGCGATGCCCGCATCCTCAATATCTTCGAAGGTGCCGCCGAAATTCAAGCGCAGGTCATCGCTCGCCGTCTCCTGGAGGGGGCGAATTAGCGCGCGTTCTGTCGGAGCGACGAGACGGAATCCTGTCACTCAAAACTGAGTTCGGAGCAAGCAGTAAGGCGGCGCCATTGTCGGCCGCCTTTTCCTATTCTGAGGGGTACTCCGCTATCGAGTAGCGTGGTCTCCACTGCCGTCGCGAACCTACCCATCTCATACTTTAGCACAACTCGAGTTGGCGGAAGGCAGACGTGCGGGCCCTCTGCCTGACAATTCCGTCATGCGCCGCCCATCCATGTTACGTTGGTTGGCGCACCGCAAAATGTCGCGAACACTGTTTTTTGCAATCCGAGCGCCTGCTTCGATATGTTCAATAGAGAAATATCGGTGCAATGCGTTTTTTGCGTTACCAATCGCACACGACCTTTGCGCTGTCGGTATCGATCAAGGCCTTCAACGAAAAATGAACATTCTCATCATTGAAGATGATGCCAAGACGGTCAGTTTCTTGCGTCAGGGATTTGTCGAAGAAGGTTACACGATCGACAGTTGTGCGACGGGAGAAGATGCGATCCCACGAGCGAGTTCCAAAGCCTACGACGTCGTGCTGCTCGATGTTGCGCTGCCGGGGATGGACGGATGGGATGTGCTAAAGGCGCTTCGTCATGGCGGCGTGCAAACGCCGGTTCTTATTCTTTCAGCCTCTGGCGATGTGGAATCTCGCGTGAAAGGTCTTGACCTTGGCGCCGACGATTACCTCGTCAAACCGTTTGCCTTTTCGGAGCTGCTGGCCCGTCTGCGTTCTCTCCGGCGCCGCTCCGAGATACAGAATAGAGAAGAGTTGAAGTTTGCAGACGTGGTTTTGAATTTTCACCGCCATAAAGTTACGAGAGCGGGCAAGAATATCGAGCTCACGCCGAAGGAATTCCAATTGCTCGGGCTGCTCATGGAGCATAGGAACGAGATACTCTCGCAGGCGCTGATCGCCGAGCGAGTTTGGGAAATCAACAACGACGCGCAAAGCAACCTTGTCGAGGTGCACGTTCGCAGGTTAAGGGCTAAGATAGACGGTCCATTCGAACGTAAACTTATCCAGACGGTTCGCGGACGCGGTTATGTCTTACGTTGAAAATCGGCAACTTCAAAGCCCCATAGCCGGAGCGCTACGTTCGCGCGGATCTATTTCCGGCTGGCTCATTGCCTCGTCGGGCATTTCCGCGCTTATTACCTTTCTACTGGCGGGAATATTCCTGTACCATTCGCTGGAGCAAATCGTTTCGCGTCACTTTGAAGAAATCATACGCGCGAAGCTCGTG
>CAZSNH010000409.1:0-2908 GCA_964607855.1 uncultured Hyphomicrobium sp.
CCCATCATAATCGATGGTCACGCGATCGCCTTCCTGAGCCGCGCGGCCCTCCTCTTCCTCATAGCGCGTGTTGCGCTCGGTGATCTCGGTGAGCGCCTTTTCGATGGCCTCTTCGTCGGGGTCAGCAGTCAAACGCTCGAGCTTCAATGCCTCGAGATCGGTGATCTTGATTGGCGGCAGGACCTCAAAGCTCATCTCGTATGCGAGATCGGCCCTACCGTCGAGAACGGGCTCCATGCCGGCATCGGGATCAACGAGCTTGATGTCGGGGAACTGCGCGGCCCGCTCCTTGCGCTCGCTGATCGCCTTGGCGCTCGTTTCGCGGATCGTCTCCTGAACGATTTCGCTCATCAGCGAGCGGCCAAAGATCTTCTTGATATGGGCGACGGGAACTTTGCCCTTGCGAAAGCCTTTGACCTGCACCTTGTCCTTGATCTCATCGACCTTGGCCGTGAACTTCTCACCGAGCTCAGACTGCGCAACCACCACCTTCAGCGTGCGCTTCAAACCTTCGGAAACTGTCTGCGTAACTTGCATCTCGCTTCGTCTCTTCGTTCTCGAACCACTGACCCATTCCCCGCCGAAACGGGTTCAATTCTTTTCATTCAGGACGCCGGCATGGTGCGGACGAAGGGACTCGAACCCCCACGGCCAAAGCCACCAGAACCTAAATCTGACGTGTCTACCAATTCCACCACGCCCGCATCCAACCCGCCGCCAGCGCCCCGCCCGAGCGGTACGCTAGGGGTTGGCGCACCTCAAGATCTTGAAGCAAGTAGGATTTCTGCCTCGATAGACCTTGCGCTCGTGTCCCCTGGACTTAACTCGAAGGGTTATATCTGGCATTCAGCGTTACGGCGCAAGGTAAAACCTCAGGTGGTCTCTCCGGAAAGACTGCTACGCCGATGTCGCGGGCCCGCCTGCCGTTGGGGGGCTCTCGCCGGCCCGTGGGCCGCTATCGCGACCTTTCCAGAACCTCGTCGCCGCTATGCCCCTTATGAGAACGTAGAATACCGGAGTAAAGATCAGCCCAAAGAGGGTAACACCTATCATACCCGAAAAGACCGCTGTACCAAGCGACTGGCGCATTTCGGCGCCAGCGCCGGTTGCATAGACGAGCGGCAGCACTCCCAGAATAAAGGCCAGCGAGGTCATGAGAATGGGACGCAAGCGCGTCCTCGCCGCCTCCACGGCGGCTTCAGCTCTCGTCTTGCCGGCCTCTTCGGCCCGGCGGGCAAACTCAACGATTAGGATGGCGTTTTTCGCCGCCAGACCGACGAGTACGACGAGACCGACTTCGACAAGAATATTGCGATCGAAACCGCGGAAATTCACACCGATCATGGCCGCGAGGATGCAGAGGGGAACGATGAGAATAACGGCGAGCGGCAAGCTCCAGCTCTCGTAGAGCGCAGCTAGCAGTAGGAAAACGAAAACGACAGCGAGGGAGAAGGCGATGGCCGCCGTACTTCCTGCGAGCTTTTCCTGAAGCGCAATTTCCGTCCACTCGAATCCGAAACCTGCCGGCAACGTCTCTTTGACGAGCTTCTCGACGGCCTGGATACCCTGCCCTGAAGAGAAGCCGCGCTGCAGACCAAGCTGCAGTTCGGCTGCGGGAAAGAGATTATACCGCGGGACGCGGTAAGAGCCGGTGATGTCGGAGAAGTAAGCAACGGCGCCAAGTGGAACCATTTCGCCCGTCGCGTTGCGTGTTTTCAGATTCTCGACATCGCGCAATGATAGGCGGTAGGGGTTGTCAGCCTGTGCCGTCACGCGATACGTGCGGCCTAAAATGTTAAAGTCGTTGACGAAGGCCGAGCCCATGTACACCGACAAGGCCTCGAACACGCGGCCGATGGGGACACCGAGCTGCTCGGCCTTCGTGCGATCCACCTCGGCCCACACCTGTGGCGTTCGCGTGTTGAACAGGGAGAAGGCCTGAGCGACACCGGGCACCTGCGAGGCCGCGCGTGCCATTGCACTAGCGGTTGCCTCTAGCGCCGGAAGCCCGCGCCCCGAACGGTCCTGGACATAGCCCTTGAGACCACCACCCGTGCCGATGCCCGGAACCGATGGGGGCTCGATCACGAGCGCGAAGGCGTCTCGCAGGCCGAACATCTGCTGGCGCAGGTCCGCGAGTATCATGTCCTTCGTGAGGCCCGCCTTGATCCGTTCCTCGAACGGCTTCAGCCGCACGAAAATGACGCCTGTGTTTGGCGCATTCGTGAACGTGGCGCCATCGAAGCCTGCGAATGCAACTGCCGCACTGACACCTGGACGAGAGAGAAGTAGCTCGCCCGCCCGCCTTATGACGGCATCCGTTCGTTCGAGCGTCGAACCTGGCGGAAGCTGGAGCGCGGTAATGAAGTATGTGCGGTCCAACTGAGGGATGAGACCTGTCGGCGTTGTCTCAAGGCGGTGCCACGTCAAGAAGAGTAGCACGCCATAGACCGGAATGAGGATGATGCCGAGCTTGACCAGCTTGCCCGTCAAAGCCCCATATCCCCTCGAAAACTGGTCGTACAGCCAGTTGAATGCGGCGAAGAACCCATGCACCGGCGCCATAACGATACGGCTGATCAGAGGCTTCTTCTCACCTTCAATATGCGGCTTGAGGAGCACGGCGGCGAGCGCCGGCGACAAGGTGAGTGAAACGAAGCACGAGATCGCGGTTGACGCGGCGATCGTGATTGCGAACTGCTTGTAAAACGTGCCTTGCAGTCCAGTGATGAAAGCGGTCGGGAGGAATACGCCGATGATCACGAGCGAAATAGCGATGAGCGCCCCGCCGACCTCGTCCATCGTCTTATGGGCCGCGTCTTTTGGTGACAGGCCCATCTTGAGATAGCGTTCGACGTTCTCCACCACCACGATCGCGTCGTCGACCACGATACCGATCGCCAGCACA
>CAZSNH010000410.1:0-2903 GCA_964607855.1 uncultured Hyphomicrobium sp.
AAGGGCACCGCTCCGCTGTCATCTGTTTCCCCCGGCCTCGCCATGGGCTCGCGGCGAGGGGCCGCGCGGCCGAACTGTTCCATGCTGCCCGGAAGCGGTTCAGCCTCTATCCCTGACTCCACAACGATGTCGTGGGTGCCGCCGATCAGCAGCAGATGTTCCCGATCGTCGCGCCTGACGAGGACCAGACGCCGTTCATTGTCGATCTCGTAGAATTCGCTGACGGCAAGGCGCGAGCCGTGCCTTCCCCTGATCTTTCCGCCGAAAGCCCTGACGATCACCGACGCCAGTATCAGCAGCGCGATGACGACCGCTGCGGCCACGAGATAGCTCATGTTCTGAGTGACGAAATCCATTGCGAAACCACTCCAGTTGCGCCCTTCCAGTGGCTGAAGACTAGCACAATTCCGGGTCAGCGGTCTTGGGTCGAATTTCGCCTGTGCGGCGATTCACAGGTGATGCAAAAACCCTATACTGAAAGTGATTCGGAAGGGGCAGCCAACGCGCGATGAACGGCAGCGGCGTGGAGCATGCGGGGATCATGACGGGATCGAAGCGCAGTTCGGGCTCAACCAGAGCCGCGACGGCGGTGCTGCTGGCGCTTCTTGCTGTCATTGCCGCCGGCCTCATTGCGTTCAACGTCCACGGACTCTATCCGCTGTGGGTCATCGGCGTCGGTGGCGTTCTTTCTTCATTCGGCCTCTTCCTGCTGCTTGCCCTCGTATCAGGAGTTCTGACATTCCGCCGTGCCGCCCTGCGAGAAGGTCTGATCGAGGAGGTGGCGGAGGCGATCGGCGAGGCCTGCGTCGTCACCGATGAGAAAGGCCGCAAGCTCTATGCCAACGCCGCGTTCTTCAAGCTTGCCGCGGCGGCGGGGAGCGGCAGGTCCGGAGGGTTCGAGTACCTCTATGCGGGTTATCCCGATGTCGCGGACGCAATCTACCGGCTGGCGCAGGCCGCCCGCGAACGGCGCCCGGCCCTGGAGGAGATCCGCCTTCCGGCCGGCTCGAATGCTCCGGGCGGACGGGCCGACCACCCGGCGCTGATCCGGATCAGCGTCTCGCCACTCGAAAGGGACGGGCGGACGCTCACCCTGTGGCGACATGCCGACATTTCGCAGGACAGGCTTCGCCAGGAGCAGGCCTTCTCGCAACTCCAGCACATCATCAATTCGCTCGATAATGCGCCTGCCGGATTCTTTGCCGCGGAGCCTTCCGGCAGGATTTCCTACATCAATGCGACTCTTGCGGGATGGCTGGGCCTCGACCTAGATGCCACCGCCGCCGGGACGCTCACTCTCGACACCATCGCGACCGAAAGTGGGGCCTCCGTGCTGCGCAGCATTTCCTTGCGGCAAGGCGAGTCGAGGACCGATGTGTTCGATATCGACCTCAAGACCCGAAAGGGCGAGCTGCTGCCCGTCCGGGTCATCCAGCGCAGCGATTCGGATGCGCAAGGCATCTTGCAGCCCGCGCGCGCGCTGGTTCTTGCCAAGCAGGCCTTGCCTGACGAGAGCAGCACTGGCAATGGCCACGGGGCGCGGCTTGCCCGTTTCATCAATGCGGCACCGATCGGAATCGCGGAAGTCGACCGCTCGAGCGTCATCACCAACGCCAATCCCGCCTTCATCGCGCTGTCGCCGCGCGCCAAGCGCGGTGAGCCCCTGAGCGCCCTGGTGGTTGAAGGCCAGGAAGCAAAACTTGCACAGGCGATCCTCGCAGCGAGCAAGAACAGCGGTGAAGTCCACAGCGTCGACGTCACGCTCAATTCACAGCCGCCGCGGCTTGTACAGTTTCTCATCCTGCACATGCCGGAACCGGCCAGCGGGTATGTCGTCTATGCGCTCGATACCACCGAGAACAAGGCGCTCGAGGTGCAGCTCGGGCAGGCGCAGAAGATGCAGGCCATCGGCCAGCTCGCCGGCGGCGTCGCGCATGACTTCAACAATGTGCTGACTGCCATCATCGGATTTTCCGACCTGCTTCTCACACGGCACAAGGCAACCGACCCCGCCTTCGCCGACATCATGAACATCAAGCAGAACGCCAACCGGGCCGCCAATCTGGTGCGGCAGCTTCTCGCCTTTTCACGCCGGCAGACGCTTCGCCCCGAAGTCATGTCCCTGACCGACGTGTTGTCCGATCTGGGCAATCTGCTTCGCCGGCTGCTCGGCGAGAAGATCGATCTCCGCATTACCCATGGCCGCGATCTCTGGCTGGTCAAGGTCGACCTCAACCAGTTCGAACAGACGGTCATCAATCTGGCTGTCAATGCGCGGGACGCCATGCCGACCGGTGGCGCTCTTTCGGTAAGGACGTCAAACGTGACGTTCGCCGAGTCCTCGGCCGTCAATCCGCTGATGCCCCCGGGCGAATATGTGCTCTGCGAGATCGAGGACACGGGAACCGGCATTCCAGCCGAGATACGAGACAAGATCTGGGAGCCCTTCTTCTCGACAAAGGAGGTCGGCAAGGGAACGGGGCTCGGTCTTTCGACTGTCTATGGCTTCGTCAAGCAGACCGGCGGCTTCATCTTCTGCGACAGCGAGGTCGGCCGCGGCACGGTGTTCCGCATGTATCTGCCGCGCCACAAGGCCGACGCGCCCGTTGCCAGCGCCGAGGCCAGGGACGAGAAGAAGGAAGCCAAGCGTGCCGATCTGACCGGCAAGGGCACGATCCTGCTCGTCGAGGATGAAGATGCGGTTCGTTCCTTCGCGTCGCGGGCGCTCAAATCGCGGGGCTACACGGTTCTGGAAGCCGATTCGGGCGAACGGGCGATCGAAGTGGTCGAAGCCGGCGAGCGCATCGACCTCATTCTCTCCGACGTGGTGATGCCAAACATGGATGGTCCGACGCTGCTCAAGGAATTGCGCAAGCGCGGCAACATGACCAAGGTGATCTTCA
>CAZSNH010000411.1:0-2901 GCA_964607855.1 uncultured Hyphomicrobium sp.
GAACGCGAGCAGGGCATCACGATCGACGTCGCACACCGGTACTTCGCGACTGACAAGCGGGCCTTCATCGTCGCCGACACGCCCGGCCACGAGCAATACACGCGCAACATGGCGACCGGGGCGAGCGAATGCTCGCTCGCCGTCATTTTGGTCGACGCCCGAAAGGGATTGCTGACCCAGACACGCCGTCACAGCCATATCGTGCAACTGCTCGGCATCCGCCACGTTGTTCTCGCCGTCAATAAAATGGATCTCGTGGACTTTTCCGAGGCGCGCTTCCGCGAGATTGAGGGAGCTTATCGTACGTTTGCGGAGACGCTCGGCATTCCTCATGTCACTTGTATTCCGGTTGCGGCTCGTCTCGGGGACAACATTGCCGCGCTGGGCACGCGGATGCCCTGGTACAAGGGGCCATCGCTCCTGGCATTTCTGGAGGAGGTCGATACGGGTTCCGCCGACGAGGCCCAGCCGTTCCGGCTCCCGGTGCAGTGGGTCAATCGGCCGAATGCCGATTTCAGAGGCTTCTCGGGCACGGTTGCGAGCGGCCGGATTGAGCCGGGCACGGCGGTTGCGGTGCTCCCGTCGGCGCGTGTGACGTCGGTCGCGCGTATCGTGACATTCGACGGCGACAAGGCGGAAGCGCGCACCGGAGATGCCGTCACGCTGACGTTACAGGACGAAGTCGATATCAGCCGTGGCGACGTTATTGTCGTGCACGACGACAGGCCCGAGGTTGCGGATCAGGTCTCGGCGCATATCGTCTGGATGGGGGATGAGCCGCTCCTTCCCGGCCGCCCCTACATCATCGAGCTGGCAACGCGGTCCGCCACGGCGACCGTCACAGCGATCAAGTACAAGATCAACGTCGACAATTTGGATCATATCGCCGGCCGTCAGCTCGAACTCAACGAGATCGCGCTCTGCAATCTGTCGTTCTCGAAGCCGCTCGTTTTCGAGCCCTACGAGCACTCGCGCGTACTCGGCGGGTTTATTCTGATCGACAAGATCACGAATGCCACGGTTGCTGCCGGCATGGTGCGCTTTGCTCTCAGGCGCGCGGAGAACGTTCATTGGCAGTCGCTTGATATCAATCGTGCCGTGAGGGCCTCTCTGAAGCATCAAGAACCGAAATGCCTTTGGTTTACGGGACTTTCTGGATCAGGGAAATCCACGGTCGCCAATCTGATCGAGAAGCGGATGCATGCTCTCGGCCGCCATACGTACCTGCTCGACGGCGACAACGTTCGTCATGGGCTCAATCGCGATCTTGGGTTTACAGACGCCGATCGCGTCGAGAACATCCGCCGTGTCGCGGAAGTGGCGAGGCTCATGGTGGATGCGGGCCTCATCGTACTCGTGTCGTTCATCTCTCCTTTCCGGGCCGAGCGGCGCATGGCGCGGGATTTGTTCTCTCCGGGTGATTTCCTCGAGGTCTACGTCGACACACCGCTTGAAGTCTGTGAGAAGCGCGATCCCAAAGGTCTCTACGCAAAAGTTCGCAAGGGAATGATCAAGAACTTCACCGGCATAGATTCTGATTACGAGCCGCCCGAGCATGCCGAGATCCGCCTCGATACAGTGAGGAATTCTCCCGAGGAGCTTGTCGAGCAGGTGCTCGCGCTTCTCTCGAACTCATCAGGCCCGGCGTGATCGGACCGGATGGCAGCGACGAAACTGTTCGATAAGGAGTGAGATTAGATCAGGCGCGCGTTCACGGCAGGAGGCGACAGTCCCGTACGATGCCTGTAGCGGTGCCGGGCGATCCATTGTCGGTGTGATAGGGGAGTTCATTAGTTTCGTATGATAGAGACGTTTTCCAAATTGCGCGACCTTCTCGACGCCCGAGAAAAGCGCCAGGCGCTGGTGTTGCTTGTCCTGATGCTGGTGCTCGGGGTTCTTGAAATGGTGGGGGTCGCCTCGATCTTCCCGCTGTTTGCCGTCCTCTCTGACCCTGGCATCATTCAGTCCAACCCATATCTACGCCGGACTTATGAGATGCTCGGCTTCGCCAATACCAACAGCTTCTTCATCTTCCTGTCGGCGGCGGTGTTCCTGATAATCGTCGCGCGCACCGCCTTTACAGCGGTGACCACTTACGGGCTGCTGCGCTACGCTCAGATGCGCAGCCACACGCTGAGCGTCAAACTCCTAAGCTCCTATCTCAGGCGCCCGTATACCTGGTTTCTCAACCGTCACAGCGCTGACATGGGTAAGTCGGTCCTGTCCGAGGTGGAGCAGGTTGTCAGGGACAGTCTGATACCGGCGCTGCAACTCGTCTCGCGCCTCATCATCGTGGCCTTCATCGTCGGCGTCGTGGTCGCCGCCGAGCCGGTGGTCGCGGTTAGCGTTTTTGTCGGCGTGTCTCTCGTCTATGGCCTCGTCTATTTGTCGATGAGTGGATTCCTACGCCGCCTGGGGCGGGCGCGCATCGCAGCGAACCGTGCGCGCTACCAGATCGCTCAGGAAGTGCTGGGCGGGGTCAAGGAGGTCAAGATCGGCGGCCTTGAACGCGGCTATCTACGTCGCTTCGAAAAGGCCTCGCTGCGCTTTGCACGGCTCAGGGTCCAATTTCAGCTCGTGCGCGAGGTGCCGCGATATCTGCTCGAGCTCATCGCCATTGGCAGCATTCTGATTGTGATCATGGCGCTTCTGATGCGCGCCGACGGCAATCTCGGTGCGGCACTGCCGGTCATCGCGCTTTATGCTTTTGCGGGTTTGCGGCTGTTGCCGGCGGTCCAAACCATCTATCAGAGCATCGTCTCCCTGCGTTTTGGCGGTCCGGCACTCGAAGCGCTGCATGCCGAGCTCAGCGCCCCCGCTCAGGCAGCCAATTGGGCGGCGGTGGCGCCGCTGCCGCTCAAGCGCGAGATCGCACTTGAGCACGTGAGCTTCGCCTACCCC
>CAZSNH010000412.1:0-2869 GCA_964607855.1 uncultured Hyphomicrobium sp.
CTCGAAGAGCGCCGTTACGCGTTCTTGTTTCATGGGCGCTCACCGACTGGGCAGCGCAGCCCTTCTACACGCTTGTCTTGTCGTTTCTATTCGCTCCGTATTTCGCAACCGCTGTCGTCGGCAATCCGGTCAACGGGCAGGCGCTTTGGGGGTACGTCAATGCGGCAGCGGGGATGCTCGTCGCAGTCGGCGGCCCAATACTTGGGGCCGTAGCGGATCGTCACGGAGCCCGCAAGCCATGGATTGCATTTTTTTCACTCATCTTTGTTGCTGGCTTGCTCATGCTTTGGCTCGCGGTGCCTAACGCTACGCCATTCGTCGTGCAACAGGTGCTTCTTGGATATGTGGCGGCGACGCTTGCGGCGGAGTTCACGACGATTTTCGTCAATGCCATGATGCCCAGCCTCGTTCCACCACATGAACTTGGACGGCTCTCTGGAATTGGCTGGGCGGTCGGGTATCTCGGCGGATTAGTGAGTCTCGGTTGTGTAGCTGGACTGATCGTTGCTGATCCGGCGACAGGTCTCACTTTGTTTGGGCTCCAACCCATTTTTCCTTTAGATGCATCAACACGTGAAGGCGACCGTCTTGTGGGACCCTTCTCGGCAGCATGGTACGTGGTGTTTATGATTCCATTCTTTCTCCTTGTGCCCGAAGTGCGCGCCGAGGTGGGCGCTGGAGGGCGGCGTCTAGCAATCAAGGAGATAATTAGCACTATCCGTGCGATACCCTCTCATCGAGACATGCTGATTTTTCTCACCGCCAACATGCTCTACATGGACGGTCTCTGGGCAATCTTCGCATTCGGAGGTATCTACGGTGCTTCGGTATTCGGCTGGGGCGCGCTGGAACTCGGCATGTTCGGAATAATCGTCATTTTCACGGGGGTATTCGGCGCCATAGCTGGCGGTCTGCTCGATGATCGCGTTGGTTCGAAAGCCGTTATCCTGGCCTCACTGATACTGCTCTTCGCCAGCGTAATCGGCATTTTGTCAGTGGACAAAACACGCATCTTTTTCATGCAAGAGGTTGCGCCCAAAACATTGGGCTCCGCGCCATTTTCCTCAATAGGCGAAAAGGTTTTCCTCGCATTTGCAGTGCTCATCGGCCTAGTGGCGGCGCCCTTACAGGCCGCTAGTCGCACGCTGTGTGCGCGACTGGCTCCACGCGACAAGCTCACTCAGTTCTTCGGTTTATTAGCCTTCTCCGGAAAGGTGACCGCATTCTTGGCTCCGTTTGTGGTTGCCGCGGTCACCTCCGCAACAGGGGACCAAAGACTCGGCGTTGCGACGATCGTCGTGTTTCTCGGTTGCGGCATGGTACTCATGCTGCCGGTCCGAACTGGACGACCGTCTTAGAATGACGTGGGTTTAATACCACTGCTACAGGCGAGCCCCGATTGTTCCATCAGAACGAAGCTGCGGATAAATGTAAGAAAGAGGAATCTCGCCCTGGTCAATTTGGTGATCGAATGCAAGGGTTGGCTGCGAAACGCCCGGCTCGTACAGGCGAGCTTAATTCGGCCAAATAGCGCACCTGCTCGCTGCAGCGCACGAATGCGGCTTCGATCTCCAGCCGAACGGGAAAGCTGCGCCCGGTCCAGCTGTTGTTGCGACACTCGAAGATCGACATCGGGGAGTTGAAGATACCCCCGCTAACCAGACGTGGTCGGTTGCGCGGTACCGAGTTGCCGATCGCGTGAGGAATGAGGTCTGCTTGTGAATACGCAATTTTGTGCGGCGCACGGTCGGAGTAGTGGTATTCGGTCACAACTGGTCCTGAACAGACTGACGCTTAGCGCAACGACGTTGACCGCTCACAATCGGAATGCGGACGAAGTACGGCAGGCGGCAGCCGGCTGATGCGCTGCGGACTTTAAGGGTGACTAGCCCCATTGAGGGCCCCGTGCGTAATGTTCGTTCATGGCACCTCCGTCTGCCAGATGCTGCGTGGACGGTGGAGCGAGCCAAGCCCCGCGCAGCCGACCATAGAGTAAGCACTAAGACGACGTTGTGTTATCGCAAGGCTAGTTACAGAGGACCGGGAAGGTAGTGCCCATCCCCGCCAGATGGCCCCAGTCCTGCGGGGCATGGATTCTCTTTCAACTCACGGTATTACTGCCCACTTCTGGACTGACCTTACGCATCTGCCGGCTTTGAAGTGCCCTTCGCCTCTTCAAATTGATCCTCGAAGGCGCCCCTCTTGCCGGAAACGAAGCGGCGGCACCACTTCGATTATGGTGCATCAGCCGCTGACGTTCCGCCATTGATCTAACCCGGGCCTTGACGCCAATTTCATCACGGCGCCAATCTGTTGACGTTCCGGCCGGGCGACACGGGCCAATACTGAATGGAGACCCCTACCTTGAGCGTTCTTAGATCGTGGGGCGCACTCGTTGCCGCGGTCTTGGCTTTGGCCGGATATATGGCCTATCACTATCTCGCTCTTCCGCGCGTTGGACGCGTTCTCGATTTCAAGGTCACGGAAGCCTTTGAAGGTCCCCCCTCCCAAGGGTTATTCGTTGCAGCAGAGGTCTCGTTGGATGCGGGGACGCCTCATGACTTCGCGGCCACTGCTGTCGCCATCGCGAGCGTCGTTCCAGCCGATACGGTCGCCGTTACGATAGAGAGAAATGACGTGCCCTCCTCGGTCGGCCGTTGGCGGCGCACGCTGGCGCGGGCAGAATACCGCCAGAAGGAAAAGCCGCAATGGACCGTGAGCACGGCAAAGCCTCTGCGGTCGGCCAAGGAGATCGCCGCTTCAGTCGAGTATTCTTCTCGCGCAGGGCTTGCCCTCACGAGCGAGGGCGAACCCCTAACCTCCGAAATGGATGAGGCGCTCATCAACTCGCTTGCAGGCAAACATGGGG
>CAZSNH010000413.1:0-2865 GCA_964607855.1 uncultured Hyphomicrobium sp.
CGATTGAACGTCACCATCGTAATTCTTGCACGCCCACACGTAGCCTCCCGACCACTTGAGCGCGGATGCGACCATGTCGTCGATCAGGCGGTGCTCGTAGACAAGTTTGCGCTTCTCGAACTCGTGCTTGAATTCGCTGTCGAAAATTTCCTGGAAGAGGTCTTTGAAGCGCCCGTCGTAGGCTTTGAGAATAGTGTTCTTGGTCGAAAGATAGACCGGATAATTGCGATTGAGAGCATAATTGAAGGAAGCGCGTGCAAACTCGCGGATAGATTCATCGAGATTGTACATGGCCATGGCCACACCCGAGCCAGGAGCGTTGAAAACCTCCTTCTCAATTACCTTGCCATCGTCTCCGGTGAATTTAATGGTGAGCTTGCCACTGCCCGGGAACCTGAAATCTGTTGCGCGGTATTGGTCGCCGAAAGCATGACGGCCGATGATGATGGGTTCGGTCCAACCTGGGACGAGGCGCGGCACGTTTCTGCAGATGATAGGTTCGCGGAAGATGACACCGCCCAGAATATTGCGGATGGTCCCATTGGGACTCTTCCACATCTCCTTCAAGCCGAATTCTTTGACCCGCGCTTCGTCAGGCGTGATGGTGGCACACTTTACCGCCACGCCATGCTTCTTTGTTGCGTTCGCCGCATCGACTGTAACTTGATCGTTGGTCTTGTCACGATTTTCGATGCCGAGATCGTAGTAATCGAGTTTCAACTCGAGATAGGGGTGGATGAGCTTTTCTTTGATGAGGGACCAAATAATGCGGGTCATCTCGTCGCCGTCCATTTCGACGACGGTTCCCGTGACTTTGATTTTTTTCATGATGTTCGGCCCCGATTCCCCGGCATTTGTTTCAACGGATGGCGGGACCATACCCAGGGCATGACGAGGCGACAAGAAGTCCTGCCGCGCGCAGGATGCCGCATTGGCCTTTGGTCGTGTGGAATTTTCAGGCGGTGGCGGGGCGGGATTGGCCGGCCATGACGCTGGGCTCGCGCTCGATATTGATGAAGACAAGAGTAGCCATCACGAGGCAGGCGGCAAACCCGGAGGGTGCGGCGGCGAACGGGAATGCATAAACGAGGAGATTGACGGCGAGAAGCCCAATGAGCGTGTTGCGCGCTTGATCCGGTAGCGCAGTTGTAGCCGGCAGGTGGCGGATCAAGAAGGCGGCGGCAATCGCGAGGAGGCCCATGTCATAGATGTAAACGTAGGGGCTCGTCATCAACATCGCGACGGCAAGTCCTGCACACTTGATTTCAAGTGTAGCCTTGCTGCGCCAGAGGAGGCTGACACCCGCTGCCACTGCCAATGCAGTCAAGACCTGAATCGAGATGGCGATCTGCGCATCGGCTTCCGCGGCACGCAGGAGGCCGAACATGGACTGGAATTTATAAGCCTTGGTGTTGGCTTCGGCGAGGGTGGCGCTGGAAATGTGGGCGAGCTGATCGGCGAAGGCGAGCCAGGGCTCGACGCCGTAAAGCGCAATCGTTACAAGCGCCATGGCTGCGAGTGTCAGAGTCGCTGCCAAGAAAGTGCGCCAGTAGCCGCCCGCCGCAAGCGCGAGGGGGACCAAGAGGCCGAGGTGGGGCTTGAACGAAAGAAGTCCGAACGCAACCCCGCTCAAGACCGGATGCGTAGCCAAGAGGCTCATTCCGGCGCCACCAAGTGCAGCCGCGAGGAGACCGTTCTGTCCGGCGTAGAAGTTCCAGAGTGTCGCAGCAAACCCCGCGAGCCAGAGCACCGACCAAAGAGTCCCTGTGATGCGTACGACGACGGCAGCGGCCAAGAGGAACGACAGGCAGGCGAATCCGATGAATGAGGCCGTGTAGGGCAGGACGGTCAGAAATTCAGCGACAGGAAGGAACGTCGGTGGATAGGGCCAAGGGAAAAAGAGCGTGTTGTGCTCGCCGATGACGGCCTTCTGGGCGGCCCGGTGCGCATCCCAATCATAGGGACCTGCTGCGTCGCCTTCGGCGACAAGCTTTCCCGCTGAGTAGAAATTGACGAAGTCCTTGGCGACGGCACGGCCCGCATCGTCACGCAGCCATCCGTCCGGCTTGCCGTAGACGAGCCCCAGCTGGGCCACGAACAGCGCGGCAAAAATTGCGCAAACGATGGTGATGGTCTTGGTTGTCGTGAGAGACATGGATCGCTCGCAGGCCCGTCGCCATTGGGGCGGGAGAGATGCGAAGTTAGCCGACAGCCGTTGACCAAGCCTTAAGGAATGGGGCCGGCGCGTTAACCGGGGCATTGGCGCAGCGTGAGCAAGGGTCTAAGTAGGCCCCAAACGGAACGAGAAAGCGAGCAGCGTGACGCCAAAAATTACAATGAGGGATGGCCATCGGGTGCCCGTGCTCGGGGCCGAGGAGGTTCCCGTATCGCGGGTCGTCCATGCCTGTCACAACAAATCTGTCGCCGACGGACTTGCGGAGCTTTCGATTGAGGGCCTCGACCGTGAAGCCCTTGACGATGTGCTCACATACTGCGCGGAACTGCGTTGTGAGGCACAAGGTGCCTCCTGCCCAGGGTGCAAAAAGCGAACCGACGCCCTCGGCATCACCTCCCTCGACGACTTCATCGCGCGGCACAAGGAGATCGTGGTCGGCAACGGGGACGTTCGCCTCCTGGGGCGCGGGACGGAAACATTGACGGCGCCCGCGATCGAGGCGCTCGAAAAGACCTGGAGCGGAGAAAATTACTGGTTCTGGGCGCGCCGCGTCATTCGCAAGCTGCGCCATGGCGTCAGGCGTGCGCACATCAAGGGCGAGCCTTTGGCGGGAGAGGGCGAGACACCTGCCGTTATACTCATGGAACCTCAGCTACCCGACAACATCGGAATGGTGGCGCGGGCATGCG
>CAZSNH010000414.1:0-2836 GCA_964607855.1 uncultured Hyphomicrobium sp.
TGCCCCGCCGTGGGAATCCCCAAACCGACTCCGTGAGGTCAGAAAATGCTCTAGCGCTCTTGCTCGACGGGATCACCGATCAGTCGTCATCCTTCTTGTCGCTCGGCTTGGCCGTCATCGCCTTGATGTTATCCATCCCGGCCTTGATGACGCCCTCGACAAGGGCACGCGCCTCCTTGTCCGTTTTGCCATCGGCATCGAAGACAGCTGACCAGGCGAAGTTGACCTCGTCCTCGTCGTCGTCGTCCGGGGTCAGAGCGAACTGGGCCTCGTAGTTTTTGACCGGCCATGGGCCCGAAATGATCGCGTATTTGTAGCGGCCTTCGACGTTCTCAATGAGCTTCTCTTTGATGACTCCGCCATCCTTAAGGGTAAGGGTGCGAATGGAGCTCTCGCCTTCCTTGCTCTCCTCGCAATTAGCAACGCCCGGATGCCAGTCCTTGATGGAGCAGAACCCGCCAAACCTTTTCCAGAGTTCCGCTTTCTCCTCGCTCATCTTGCTGGGGTCGACGTTCACTTCGACTTTCTTGCCGACGGCAAGGCTTGCGGCATGGGCTGCAACGCTCGCTGCGATCAGCGCGCCGCCGAGACTGGCAACCTTCGTTATTCGTCCCATCATTTCCTCCAATCGGGCCTCCTTTCCCAGGAGCACCGGACTTTCCAAAGCGTAATTCTCCCTGCAACGGAGCGAAAGTGTAATTATATAACATTATTGTGAGCGCAAACATTTGCCCTTCGTCAAGCGGGGTTCCGGTAGCCTCCGCTCTGCCGTATAGAGCCGGGATGCTTGGCGAAAACGGGAAGGGTCGTTCACCCTTCCTCTTGGCGCGACAGGCTCACCAACGACGGTAGGGATATGCTCAGCAATCGTTTGCACAGTCCATTAATTCTAATGGCGGGCGCTATGGTCCTTGCAGCGGCCGCGGCGAGCGCACCGCTCTTTGCGCAGCGCAAGGAAGTGCCGCCTTCGCGCGAGGTTGTCCAATACACATTCGCGCCCATCGTTCGCAAGGCGGCTCCCTCGGTCGTCAACGTTTACGTCAGAAGCCGCGTGAAGACCTTCAGCTCGCCGTTCGCCGGAGACCCGTTCTTCCGCGAGTTCTTCGGCGACCGCTTCGGAAAACCCTCTGAACGCATTCAAAACTCGCTGGGCTCGGGTGTTATCGTTTCCCCCGAGGGACTGATTGTCACAAACACCCATGTCGTGCGTGGGCGGGGAGAGACCGAAATCCGTGTTGCGCTTGCCGATAAGCGTGAATTTGATGCAACCGTCGTGCTGCAGGACGACAAATCGGACATCGCCATTTTGAAAATCGAAGGCGGTGGTGAGAGGTTTACGGCCCTCGAGTTCGAAGACAGCGACAATCTTGAGGTCGGGGATCTCGTGCTCGCCATTGGAAATCCCTTTGGTGTCGGGCAGACGGTGACGAGCGGTATCGTCTCGGCACTGGCACGCACTGAAATCGGCCGCTCGGATGCGCAAGTCTTCATTCAGACCGATGCTGCCATCAATCCCGGCAACTCAGGTGGCGCACTCGTCGATATGGCGGGGAAGCTTGTTGGCATCAACACCATGATTTTTTCGCAAACGGGGGGCTCGGTTGGTATCGGCTTTGCCATTCCTTCCAACCTCGTGAAACTCTACGTCGAAAGCGCAGAGACAGGCCGGAAAGTGCAGAGGCCATGGCTCGGCGCCCGACTGGAACCTGTCGATCGCGAGCTTGCAGATGGGCTTGGGCTCGACCGGATTGCGGGCGCCGTAGTGGCGCGCGTCTCCGACAATGGCCCGGCGGCGCGCGCTGGGCTCGAGGCCGGCGACGTCATCATCATGGTCGATGGCTTTGAAGTGACAGATCCGCGCTCGGTATATTACCGGTTGACCACGCGCGGGATTGGCAACAAGGCCCGCCTCGATGTCATTCGCCGCGGGGGGCGGGTATCTGTCGAATTGCTGCTCCAAGAGCCGCCAGCGGCAAAGTCCGGCGACGTACGCAACTTGACCGGCAACCATCCCTTCGACGGCGCACGTGTAGCCAACATTCTGCCGAATGTTGCGGAGGAGATGGGACTTGAGGAGACGGACGGCGTTGTGGTGGTCTCGACACGGCCAGGAACGATTGCCGCCCGCATCTTCCAGCCCGGCGACATTATCTTCGAGGTGCAGAGCATCAAGATCGATACGATAGCGGATCTCGAGGGCGCCATCGCCAAGCGCCAGCGGATCTGGCGGCTCTCGTTCAGCCGCGGCGGCAATGTATTGAATTTGCAGCTGCAGGGCTGACGGCTCAGGCGATCGGTGGTCCTGCCGGCAAGGATATCGTGCGGAAAGCCATGTAGCTTGCGCTGACGCGCGCCGTTTTCGAATCGGTTGCCGCGAGGTGGGCAACGACGGCATCGCTCACGCGGTCGATGGCCTGGGCGATCTCTGCTGCAGCCGCGCGCTCCTCTCTGCCCGGGTCGCCGAGCGGCATCAGCCGCCTATGCGCACTTTCCTCGGCCAGCATCGTCTGGAACTCGATTTGGGCGGCATGCTGGATGATGGCCTGCTCGCTCCGGCTCAGGCTCTCCCACGTAGCAGAAGTGCAACCAAACGAAATTGCCGTGCCGTGTGGATTGATGGCGCAGGGCAGGCGGCTTGGCGCATTCTCTGTAATGCCAAGGGCCGAGGCGGTAATCATGCCGCCAGATTCCGCCGCGTCAGCCTCTCCGTTCGCAAGCGCAACTGCGACGCCAGAAGGATCGAGGCTGACCGGCGTGGCCCCAAGCGCGCGCACCACGTCCTCGGCGATTCCTGGCGACCAGATTCTGAGATTGGCGAGCGCGTTGAGGCTCACGA
>CAZSNH010000415.1:0-2825 GCA_964607855.1 uncultured Hyphomicrobium sp.
TTGTCGATGAGGCGCTTCAATTCAGGGGCCGAGACCTCGAACTTGTGGCCGAGATCGCCGGCGGCGAGATCGGGGAAGTCCTCCGGCCCCAGGGTTTGCAGCGCAAAGCGCGAGGGGCCCGAGGAAAGCGTCAGCCGTTCCTTCTCCGCATCTCGCTTTAGCTCGACTTGGCCGCCTTCAGGCAACTTGCGGACGATGTCATGGAGCATGTGCGCCGGCACCGTCACCGCACCCGGCTGGGAGATATCGGCCGGGGCTTCCTCGATCACTTCGCGCTCGAGATCGGTAGCCTTGAATTCGAGTTTCTTGCCGTGCGCCTTGAGTAGAACGTTCGACAGAATAGGGATCGTGGTTCGCCGCTCGACCACACTTGTTACGTGACCGAGCGCTCTCAGGAATTCTCCACGTTCGATAACCAGGCGCATTTTTTCCTCGGCGCAATCTTCAGCCCCATGAGACCCACGGGGGTTTCCCTGCCTTGCTGAAGCAATCAGAAGGCACTCAAGCAGCCCCAAAACGGGGACCTCAAACGTCGCTGACAGACTGTCGTTGAGGGATTCGCGTGAGGAGAGCAACTTGACCCGGGGCCCCGAGTTTTTCAAGTGTCCGAAAAATGCCGTCCCATGCTGATTTTCTTGATGAAAAAGAAACGGCGCCCTTATGGGGGCGCCGCTTCCTCCCCGCTGATCCTGCTCCTGAAGCCCTCATCGAGCCGGATTCATCACGGGTCTTTCCGTAAGCCCTTCTAATGGCTCAGCAACTTCTTAAGCTCATCGAGCTCGTCGCGCAGGCGCGTGTCGCCCGAGAGTTGTCCCTCGATTTTGCGGATCGCGTGCAGAACAGTCGTATGATCGCGACCACCGAAACGGCGGCCGATCTCGGGCAGCGAACGGGCCGTCAGTTGTTTTGCGAGATACATGCCGATCTGGCGCGGCCAGACGACCGAGCGATGGCGGCGTTGGGACAGAAGATCGCCCTTGGAGACCCCGTAATGACGGGAAATGACGCGCAGAATGTCCTCGATCTTGATGCGTCGCGGCTCCAGCCCCTGGATAAGGTCGCGGATCACGGTTTCGGCGATGTCGAGGGTGAGCGGTGCGCGCATGCACTGCCAAGTGGCGTAGAGCCGGTTGACCGCGCCTTCGAGCTCCCGCCCGCTTTCGGTCAAACGGTTGATGAGAAGCTCGCTTACGTCTGCCGGCAACTCGAACGAAGGATCGGAAGCGCGCTTGTCAGCGACGCGGCGTGCCAGAACCTTGCTGCGCAGCTCCTCATCGAACGGGCCAATTTCGGCAACGAGACCGCGCTGAAGGCGTGAACGCATGCGCTCGTTCAAGCGTTCGATGTGGTTCGGCGCACGCGCCGAAGCAACCACGACCTGACGGCCGCCGTCGAGGAGCGCGTTGATGATGTGATCGAACTCCTGTTCGGTACGCTCGCCCTGCATGAACTCCAGATCGTCAATCAGGAGCATGTGGATTGACCGGAATTTCTCCTTGAAGGCCATCGGATCTTGGCTGCGAAGCGCTTCCACGAACTGATAGCGAAAACGCTCGGCTGTGAGATAAAGCACCTGTGCGTTTGGCGAACGGCGCTTCACCTCCCAAGCAATGGCATGCAAGAGATGCGTTTTGCCGAGTCCAACGGAGGAGTGGATATAGAGAGGATTGTAGCCCGGATTTTCCGACATCACGGTCTCGGCAACCTGTACGGCACCTGCATGCGCGATGCGGTTCGGAGCGCCGACCACGAACGACTCAAAGGTATAGTGTGGATCGAGCGGGGAGCCTTCGAACCCGCCAACCTGCGTACGACCGGCACCCGGAAGAGAGGATACGGTCGTGAGGCGGGGTGTTGAAGACCTCAGATCTGCCGAATGCTCGCGCACGCTTTGGAGTTCGCGATCGACCACGACGGTCGGACGCTGAATTGCAGGGCTCGGCTGGCGCACTAACACTTCGATCTTTTCGGCGCCTTCGAACTCTGCTCGCGCGCAGCTTAGCAATTCATCCATGTAGTGCGACTGGATCCAATTGCGAAGAAAGGTTGTCGGCAGAGAAACCTTAAGAATCTTGTTGTCGAAGTCTTCGAAACTGACGGCGTTGAACCAGAGCGTATAGGTCTCGTCGCCAAGCTTCGCCTTCAACAAGGTCCGGACTTTGTTGCCGCGCCCTTCAGCAACTGCGCGCGCCAGCGAACCGTTTGCATCGAGTTTGTTCTCTGGTGTCCGAGCCGTTGAGGAGCCAGCTGTTGCATTTGGAACATCCGTCTTGAGCTGGCGATGTTCCGGTTTGGCAAAGTTCTGCATATTCAAGTACCCCCGCACTTTGTTGACTGATCTTGAGAACTTTCGGTGCCCGGCCTCGCCACGCGCCTCTCTGTTGGCTCGGCCGGTTCCAGATTTTTGAATTCGCAACGTCTCGACTTCGCAGTGCTAACCTTGCACCCATGGCAAGCCGGCAACTTTCCATCCGGCCACCGATCCTCTGTGTCGCTGGCTATCGAGTGGTCCCTCGAAGCCCTCCGCTACGTTGTGGCAGCGAGTGTAACCCGCAGCCACCATCGCCTCCGCAGCCATCCGACTGCGCCCTCCAGAGCGGCAAATGAAGTAGAGATCTCTATCTTTGCCGACCCCGTTGACGTCGAGCAGCTGGGACAGTTTTCCGACGAAGCCCGGATCGACCCGGCTGTCAGGAAACGTCTGCCATTCGAGCGTCAGTACACGCTTCCCGATCGCCTCCAAATCGGGGAGCCCAACGAATGCCCATTCTGCTCGCGTCCGCACGTCGATCAGAACGGCTTTTTCGTCAGACTTGAGGTGCGCC
>CAZSNH010000416.1:0-2822 GCA_964607855.1 uncultured Hyphomicrobium sp.
GTCAACGTCATCTGGCCGGTAGAGGCTTGTACAGTCGCATAACCAATGAGAGCGAGCGGGATCAGGGAGAGCATGAGATCGAGCAGATAGCGCGTCTCGCGCGCGAGTGGTGCCGTCACGACGGCAAGCGCCTGCAGCCCCAGGTACCCGAGCGCGATCAGGCCGGCGATGAGCGCCTGCGTGAACGCTTGATCGGGGGTGTCCAGCCTTGGCTGGTAGCCGCCCCAGATCGCGAACCAGACAAAGGCCGCGAAGACCAGTGCAGTTCCTTCGCGCATGAGGAATCCCAGCACGCCGGCGGAAGAGTTGGCCTTGTTTGCCGTCATGGAAGAATGCTCCCTGGATCGCGCCATATTTTGGCAAACCTTCTCCCCGTCCGCTCGCCGGGCGGGCGGTCTCGCAAGCTCGCTAACCAATACGCCCTTTCTTAGCCCGCAGCGGGCATTGACCTGCATCACACCGCCCGGTTCTCGCTATCGGTCGGCGTTCGGCGAGCTACACTGCAGCGTAAGCGTTCGAGCGAAAGGCCAAGATGAGGGAACTCATCCATCAGTCGCTGTTCTTGGAGGTTGCGGCTTTGCTGGTGCTGGCCGCCGCCATCGGCTTTGCGGGCAATCTGCTGCGCCAGCCCCTCATCGTCAGTTTCATCGCAGCCGGCATCATTGCCGGCCCGTCCACATTGGATGTCGCGCGCTCCAGCGACAAGATTGCCGTCCTGTCGGAGCTTGGCATCGCCGTCCTGCTCTTCCTTGTCGGCCTCAAGCTCGACGTCAAGCTGATCCGGTCGCTCGGTGTTGTCTCGTTGACGACCGGGCTTGGTCAGGTCGTCTTCACTGCGGGGGCAGGCTTTGTCATTGGCGTGGCGCTGGGCTTGGATGTGACGACCAGCCTCTATGTCGCCGTTGCGCTGACGTTCTCCAGTACGATCATCATCGTCAAGCTGCTCTCCGACAAGCGGGAGACCGACGCGCTGCACGGTCAGATCGCGCTCGGCTTCCTGATCGTTCAGGATATTGTCGTCGTGTTTGCAATGATTGCGTTGTCGGCAATTGGCGTCGGCGCGCAAGCCGACGCCTCGGCGCGCGATATCATGCGCGTACTTGCATCCGGCGGCGCAATGCTGGGGGCCGTTCTACTCTTCGTCCGCTTCGCTGCTACGCCTATCACCGAAAGACTAGCGAGGTCCCCTGAGCTTATGCTGCTGTTCGCCATTGCTCTTGCCGCGGCCTTTGCCGCCGCAGGGGAGCACTTGGGGTTCGGCAAAGAGCTCGGTGGCCTGCTTGCCGGCGTTTCCCTCGCCTCCACCCCATATCGGGAGGCGATTGCAGCGCGGCTGGCTCCGCTGCGCGATTTCCTGCTCCTCTTCTTCTTTGTGGCGCTGGGCACCAAACTCAATCTGGACCACACAGCTGCTGCAACGCTTCCAGCGATAATCCTTTCGCTTTTCGTCTTGATCGGCAATCCGCTGATCGTGATGGCCATCATGGGTATCATGGGCTACCGCAAGCGCACGGGTTTTCTCGCCGGACTTACGGTCGCGCAGATCAGTGAATTCTCGCTGGTCTTCATGGCGATGGGGGTGACGCTGGGTCACGTCGGCGCCGAGGCGCTCGGACTTGTCACGCTCATTGGTCTGATCACGATCGCGACATCGACATATATGATCACGTACTCGCACGAGCTCTATCGCCTTTGCGAACCTCTGCTGGCGGGTTTCGAGCGCAAGCACCCTTTACGCGAGATTGACGGCCCGGCCTCCGCGATGCACACGAGATTCGATGCCGTGGTGATCGGTGCAGGGCGATACGGGGCAGCGATCGCGCGCCGTCTCGAGAAGCAAGGCAAACGAGTGCTGATGGTCGACTTCAATCCGGCAGCGGTGCGCGCTTGGCATGCGCAAGGTGGCTCGGCCATGTATGGGGACGGCATGGACCCCGAGTTCGTCGCCGGGCTCCCTTTGGCCCCTGTTCAGTGGGTCATATCCGCCATTCCAGACCACGACACCGGAGTGACCCACGAAGACCCGCGCGTGACGGTGACCGGCGCCGTTCGGGCGGCCGGTTTCAAGGGCCGGATTGCCGTCATGAACCGTACTGGCCGGGATACGGAGCGCCTGATAGCTGCGGGCGCAGATCTAGTTCTCGATCCAATCCAGGATGCCGCCGACGAGGCAGTTGAGCTCATCGGTTCTCTTGGCCGCCCCGAGAGGTTGACCGCCGAAGTCATGGACGAGCAGAAGGACCTGAAGGGTTGAAGATTCGCCTACACAGTTCGCTCAGAGGACAAAGCTCGGGGACTTACGGAGAGTGGCATATGAAAAGTATCTTGGTAGCAACCGACCTGTCGGCGCGATCCGATCGCGCCGTCGAACGCGCCGTTGCCATTGCCAACCGGAACAATGCCCGCTTGTGCGTGGCACATGTGGTGGATGAGGAACTGCCCGCAAACGTTGCCGAGCGTCAGAAGGACGCGGCCGAGAGCGCGCTGCGCAGCGTTATCGCAAGCACCCCCGACGCGAGCGCCGTACGCGTCGACATCACTGTCATGTTCGGCGAGCACTACTCTACCATTGTCGCACTTGCCGAGAAGGAAGCGGCCGACCTCGTTGTGATCGGCAAGCACAGGGAGGACGTCCTCCTCGACCTCTTCAGAGGCAGCACCGGCGAGCGTGTCCTGCGCTTTGGCACTCGCCCGGTTCTCGTGGTGAAGGAGCGCCCCTCGGTTCCGTATGTGAGCGTGCTCGCCGCTGTCGACTTTTCGCCGCCCTGCCGCAAGGCCCTCGAGTTCGCCTTCGAACTGGTTCCCGATGGCCAGTTCCAGCT
>CAZSNH010000417.1:0-2813 GCA_964607855.1 uncultured Hyphomicrobium sp.
CAACTGGGCGCTTGCGACCAAGCGGGCTGAGGAACTCGTCGCGAAGCAGCCACAGCATCGCATGGCGCGTCTCGCTCTCGGCCTCGCGGAATTCAAGGCTGGCAATCTCAAGATGGCCGAAGAGCACTTCAAAGCCTCCGCCTCCGGACCCATCGGTGAGCTCACGAGTGCGCTCGCGCTCGCCTGGGTGAAGCTTGCAAAAGGCAATGCGGACGCAGCGATGGCAGCCCTCGATATTCCCAAACAGGCCGAGTGGGCACAGTTCTATCTGCGTTACCACAAGGCGCTTATCGCCGACGCTGCGGGAAAGCGCCAAGAAGCCAAGGCCGCCTATGATCGCGTGTTCAGGCAAGATAGCAAGACGCTTCGAACGGCACTCGCCTATGCGCGTCACGCTGCGAGCGTAGGAGATATTAAGCAGGCCAAGTCCATACTGAGGCAGCACATCGAGAAGAGCCAAGGCGAGAACCATCCTCTCGTCGCTGACCTCATGGATCAGCTCGACGCCAAGCGCAAGCTGACACCGCTCGTATCGTCTGCCCGCGACGGACTTGCCGAAGTCTTCTACGGACTGGGTGAAGCGCTAGCTGGCGAAGGCGGTGTCAATATCGGCGTTCTCTACCTGCAGATGGCCCTGCACCTTGAGCCGCAGCATCCGTTTGCACTCGCCGCACTCGCCAATGCCTATGAAACCATGAAGAACTATGCGGATGCCATCGAGACCTACGATCGCATCGAAAAAGGCAGCCCACTTGAGAATTCGATCGAGATCCGAAAAGCTTTCAACTTGAATTCCATGGATCAGGTGGATGCTGCGAGCCAGACGCTGTTGAAGCTTCTCGATAAGGGACCGCCCCCACAAAAGGCGGCCGCACCGGTCCCGGCACCATTGGATGACAGCCCCACCGCCGATAAACCTTTGCGCCTCGGCTACGCGGATGCGCGAGTTAAGAAACTTCAGGAAGCCCTCAATAAGCTTGGCTTCAACGTCGGCACACCAGACGGGATTTTTGGAGAGTCGACACGGAGCGCCGTCATTCAGTTCCAGACATCAAATGGCATGGAAGGCGACGGTCTCGTAGGCCCAGACACCTATACGGCGATCCTCGGCGCAGAACGCAAGACGGAATCCGACGCCAAGCCCGTTTCCGTACCTGCCGCACAATTAACATCCTATCGCGGCCTCGACGTTGCGATGCGCCTGCAAGTTCTCGACGCGCTCGGCAACATCATGCGCGCCCACAAGCGCTACGGAGAGGCCGTCAAGTTCTACGACGAGGCAATCTCACTGATCCCCAAACCGGAGAGCCAGCATTGGACGTACTTCTACGCCCGCGGAACCAGCTTTGAGCGGCTCAAGAATTGGCCGCTTGCGGAAGCAGATCTGCAGAAGGCGCTTGCCCTGCAGCCCGACCAGCCGCTTGTTCTCAACTACCTTGGCTATTCGTGGATCGATCAGGGCCGCAACCTGAAGCAGGGCATGGCTTTGATCGAAAAGGCCGTCGCCATGAAGCCCGAGGACGGCTACATCGTGGATAGCCTTGGCTGGGCTCACTACAAGCAAGGCAACTTCAAGGAAGCCGCGCGCTTGCTGGAGCGAGCCGTTGAGTTGAAGCCCGATGATCCCGTTTTGAACGATCATCTGGGTGATGCACTTTGGCGCGTGGGGCGCGAGCGCGAGGCGCGTTTCCAGTGGGAGCAGGCGCTCACACTCAACCCTGAGCCCGAGGATGCTGAGAAGATCAAGAAGAAGCTCGAGGTCGGCCTCGAGCCCCCCGCTGAAGCCGCCCCTGAAAAGAAGAACAAAGCGGCCGAAGACCCCAATCACGCAAAACGGCACGTGACGAAGGCTGAGCCCGGACCGGGGAGCCTTCAATAGGCCGCCCACGGCCGGAGATGAATGAAATCATTCGTCCGGCGGCCCAAAAGCCGCCGGCTGTGTTTTTGGTGCATCCTGCAAGACATGACGCTATTTCACGAACAAGCGCGCGCAAAAATCAATCTCACACTCAAGATCCGAGGTAAGCGACCTGACGGATTTCATGAAATCGAGAGCCTCGTCGCGTTCGCAGACGCCGCAGACCAGTTGGTTCTAGATACAGACCTTCCAGCCGGTCTTACCCTCGATGGTCCGTTCGCAGCTGCAATCGAGGGGGCGAATGTTATCGAAACCATTCTCTCAACGCTTGCGGCACGCTTCACCGGAATTGTGCTCGGGGCGGTAAGACTTACAAAGAACCTCCCGATAGCCTCCGGCATTGGCGGCGGATCATCGGACGCAGGTGCGCTCCTTCGTGCCATCCGCAGTGCAAATCCGGCCCTGGCCGAAACCGTTGACTGGGTTCAGCTGGCCGGGGAATTCGGCGCCGACGTACCGGTTTGTTTCGCCAATACGGCCACCTGGATGCTCGGAAAGGGGGAACGCCTTGTGCCACTTGCAAAACCGCTCCCGAAGTTTTCTGCCGTACTCGCCAATCCGCTCGTTCCCGTCCCTGCCGACAAGACGGCGCGTGTCTTTCGCCAGCTCAACGCAAGTCCCGTCACGGACGGCGCCAAGTTGCGTCCTTTGCCCGACGTATCTTCGACGTCCGACCTCGTTGCATTGATGGCAAGTGACGGCAATGACCTTGCCACTCCGGCATGTGATGTTGCACCGGCCGCCCGCGACGCCCTCGAAGCCATAAAAACGCGGCGTGGTTCACTGGCCCATGGATTATCGGGCTCTGGCCCTACGGCTTTCGCTCTCTTCGATACATTAGACGAAGCCGAGCAGGCCGCTTGCGACATGAAATCGGCCTATCCCAGTTGGTGGA
>CAZSNH010000418.1:0-2389 GCA_964607855.1 uncultured Hyphomicrobium sp.
AAGGCGGAGGACCGCGGGTGGCGTTCTGTAGGTACGCCGCAGCGAGCGTCCGAGCCTTCCTACGCAGCAGATGGGCCGGTTTCAGCGGCCTGTCAATCCACCTGGTGGGCCGTCAGGAACATCGCCTTCTCCAGCGCAGCGAAAAAGCGCCAGTAGGCCTCGGGCTCCTCGATCGGGGCCATGCCCTGCTGGACGTTGGCGCGCACGACCATCTGGGACTCGCCGCGGGGCGATACCGTCACCGTGATGCGCATCTCCTGCTTCGTTCCGGTCACCACCCCCAGCACGGCATCGGCCCTGGCGATGGTGAAATCCAGATCGCGCAGCGTGGCAATGACGTCTCGCAGCGTGCGCTCGCGATCTGCCGTGTCGAAGATCCGCGTCTGGATGCTGCGGATGTGGAGGGTTTCCTTGCCGCCATCCAGGACCCGCTGATTGAGGGGCACCATGGGAACGCACCCGGCAGCGAAGAGGCCGATGACAATCCAGCATCCCAGCACGGCATCCGGGCGTTTCATGATTCCCGCGCCTCCAGGAAGAGCGCCTTCGAAAGCTGTTCGAAGAACTCGTGGTACACGGCGGGGTCCGTCACAGGCTGGGAATTTTCTTTGAAGATGGCGCGCACGGATACCTGCCCTCCATCCTGCTCGACCTTGCGCGTCGTGATGCCGACCTCGATGCTCACCGGCTTAGGAGACCCCGCATCCATCGTGAGCAGGGCGAGCGGGGCCGTGTATCCGCCTGCAAGCAATCCCCAGCTGAGCAGAGTGACCGCGATGCGCTCCCCCTCGGTGAGGCGGTTGGCGTCGCGCATCTTGGAAGCCGAGAGAACCCCCAGGGCCGAGGCGGCCTCGTCGACCTGGAATCCCATGTCTTGCAGGAGGGCCGCGCAGGCAGCCAGGACCCGACCCTCATCCGGCGTCGCGAGCTGCCGGCTCTGCATTTGCTGCTGCGCCAGGGCCCCCTCCGGCGGGGTCAGCAATTGTGACGCGTTCGAGGCGCAACCAGCGACCAGGACCAGCGGCACCACCCAGAGACGAATGGCGGCAATTCGGAGCCGTGCCATGGCGGTCCTCCTCCCTCAGAATCGCGTCGCATGGTACGCATAGTCGCGGACCAGTTTGTCGGCATCGAACTTCACGATCACGGTGAGCGACCGCTGGCTGACGGCACTCGCCTGCCGGGAATACCCGACCAGCACCAGGGTCCCGTACCCATGCTCCTGGACCTGTTCTGTGGCCACCCGGTCGTATATCCAGACCTCACGCCGCTCTGCATCCGTGGTCACGATGTTGGGGGCGCCCAGCGCCTCGGCCACCTCAGAGGCCGCCATGCCTTTCTTGATCTCCCGCTGGACCGTACCCAGGGTCAATTGCCTCTCCCCCGGGCTTGGCGGCGGGGAAACCGTCTGCACCCCGACGCCGCACGCCGTCAGCAAGAGCATCACCCCGGCCAGCCCTGCCCCAATCCTTCCGGATCTCATGATGTTCCCTCCTTGTCGGTGCCATCCGACATGGCTTGTTCCGCGCGTGATTCCTCATAAGCGAATGGCGTGCCAACGAGCAGGCGCATGGGCCTCCGGCAAGGCAAGAAAGAACACTGAATTTTCAAGGGGTTGGCAGAGATGCGGTCGGCCGGATGCGAAGAGATGCCTAGCCGTCTAGGCACGGATCCGCGATGGTGTCAAACCACGGAGACGGCCAAGGAGTTCGCGTTGCGTCTGCAACCGCGCTAATGGTAGATGCGCCCCGAATCGATCACCAGAACCTGGCCGGTCGTGCTGTCGCTTTGGCAGAACAAGACGATCTGCGCAGCCACGTCGTCGCAATCGACCGATCGCTGAAGCGCCGCGGCCTTGACGCCGCGCACCACGAACTCCGGCGCCAAATTCTCGTTCATTCGCGTGCACATCATCAAACCCGGCGCCACGGCATTGATCTGCACGTTGCGGCTGGCCAATTCGCGCGCGACGGATTTGGTCAAGCCGATGACGCCGGCTTTGGCGGCGCAATAATTCGCCTGACCTTTGTTGCCCATCAGCGCCACCACCGAGGTGATATTGATGATTTTGCCGCTGCGCTGCTTCATCATAACCTTGCTGGCGGCGCGGATGCAATTGAACGTGCCGGTGAGATTCGTCGTGATGACGTCATTCCAATCTTCGTCGCTCATCCGCATCACGAGATTGTCGCGCGTAATGCCGGCGTTGTTCACGAGAATATGGAGCGCGCCGAAATGCTCGACAGTGCCTTTGATTAGGACATCGACTTGCTTGACATCAGCAACATTGGCGGCAAACCCGATGGCCTGCCCGCCGCTTTGGCGAATCTCTTCAACGGTTTTATCCGCGCCGGCTTGCGTGGTCGCGGTGACCGCAACCTTGGCGCCT
>CAZSNH010000418.1:2399-2807 GCA_964607855.1 uncultured Hyphomicrobium sp.
TTGCCGATGCCGCGCGAGCCGCCGGTGACGATTGCTACTTTGTCTTGCAGTTTGCCCATCACATCCTTAAACTTATTTCACCTTGAGATCAAATTAAGCAACAATTCGACAACATAGATGCAAAAATCTTACTCGATCAAATACAAACGATCCAGTCAGGCCACGGGCTGCTGCACTGATCGTGCGCTTGCTCTTATTCTCGTTTGTGGCGACGTTCTTTTGCGGAAGGCTTGACCTGCTACCCTCGCCGTTGCAAGACGTTGGTTGACAATCTGCCAAAAAGCGGCAACGGCCTCCTTCTTGTCATCAAAAAAGTCCTCAAAGAATCCGCGGTCGTTTAATGGAGCTGGATAAGCATAACGTTCGCCGTCATCGCCCAATTCTGTTACCCAATCCTTGGGCTCGTAA
>CAZSNH010000419.1:0-2804 GCA_964607855.1 uncultured Hyphomicrobium sp.
ACGAGCTTGGAAAGTCGACGGCCGCCGAAATGCGCGCCATCGCCGCCGCCGTCTCGGTTCCCCCTGAGAAGCCCGGCTTTTCCTGTTACGATCCAACACTGGCCCAACGTCTCACCCAGGCTGCCGATCAGGCCGAGCAGCCGGCCGAATTGAAATTGCGTGAGGCTGTTTTCAATGAGGGGCCAGCAGGTGTCGCAAATGCCGTCAAGAACCTCTGGCGTAACATCGGCGCCTATTCTTCGAGTCTCGTCAGTTACGTTTCTGGTGGCGGTTCCGACCGTTACGGGCGCACCGGAACGGGTGAGCCGATCACGGGGCGCGATCTCATTGCACTTCTCGCAACGATCGGCGTCGACCTCGGGCTTCTGGCTCTAGCGATTTTGAACCCTCCGCCCGCTGAGAGCCGCAGGCCTCCCGAGGCCGTTGCACGACAGATCAGAGACGCGATCAATACGGCCGTTCGCAGCGCGCCCGGCGAGGAGACCAATTTGAACTGGGTACGCCGCCACTTCGTGCACCACAATAATGCGTCATACTTGGTGATCCCGAATCTCTATAGTGCCGGTAGAGCAATGTCGAATGAGGAGGACAAGAAGGAAGCTGAACGCGCGCTTGCTATGAACCAGCTCGCGGGCGTACTTTCTGATCTCGAGCTCGTCCGCTGGCCAGAGGAAGGTTGGCCGAAGCGCAAGCCCACCGGTCTCTGGCCGGAAGGCATGTGGCGCCCTAAGAAGAGTGAACTCGAATTTCTGCAGCTGGAAGAGACGGCTGCCAGCGCCACCGACCTCACGGAAACGCGCAAGGCTTGGATCGCCCGCAAGACCAAGGACAATGTGTCTCTCAGCAAGTACGACGAAAAATTCAAGAACGCCGAGCCGCTGCGCAACCATGGTCTTTTCTCCAAGGCCGAGCGTGCTCTGAGTGCGGCTGGTTGGAGCGAGGACGCGAGGCGCGATATCGAGATCTTTCGCGTCGTCGAGACCGACGGTCTGACGCCTCTTCTCATGGTCTTGAACGAGGAAACGACGGCGGCCGGGTCTGGCACCCAGCCGGCACAGAGACTCGCCAGTCAAGCCTAGAGCTCACCGAATTCAGTCTGCGTGACGCGCCTCGGGCGCATTGACTGGCTCTTGCGCTTCCAGAGCGGCCGCTTGTGTGTGTGTGTGTGTGTGTGTGTGTGTGTGTGTGTGTGTCAAAGGCGGCTTGATTGATTGCCGACCTCGGCCCAAACAGGTTCTCAATACAAATAAGACACGTTGCGCAGGAATTTTCCCCAGCAATTTCACCCTTATCTTGACCTCGCTCGCACGTCGAATATGCTTCCGCCCCTGCGTTGGGTGGGAGTAGGCGTAGTGCACGAGCCCGAAACTTATTGGCATATCTGCAGGCGTGGGCAGCGTTCCGGCCCGATGACTAAGATCGAGCTGGCTTACATGGCCAAGCTCGGCCACCTCGGCGCTGAGGATCTCATCTGGTGCGCTGGGATGCCGGATTGGGTTGAAGCGGGCAGGGTTGCTGGCCTGCTGCCTCCGCCCAAGCCAGCTCAAGCCGTACCAGCGCAACGGCCTTTCGTGAATGCGGCCGCCCACGCCGGCATGGGGGTCAGTCTCACCTCGCTCTATCAGCACTACTGCGCGGTCAAGTCCGGTTCATCACTCGCGCCATCTTCGCCGAAACCCGTCCGCGAAACCCCGCAGCCACCATCCGACGCAAGGCCCTCCAGTGAGACGTTCCTCGCGCTCATCGCCGAGGCGCTTGACGGCATAAACGCGCGCCGTGACGATACAAGCGATACCGCCTCATAACCATTGCTCTGTGCCAGCCGGACCATGCTGACGCCGGGGGTGCGGAGCCATCCTCGCCGCAATTTCCTTATTTCAGTGCTCCCGTCAGATACAACCTCACGCGCAGGCCGCCGTGCGAAACGGGGTCAGATGGCGGAGCGAAGGGAAGCCCTGTGGCCTCCGCGAGAGATGCTTCGCTCGTGATGAGACCAACGCGCCAGCCGGCAAAGCGGGAGAGGAGTGTTTGCCCGAGTGTGCGATAGAGAGAAGCGAGCTGCTTCTTATGGCCGATCCGGTCGCCATATGGGGGATTGACGATGACGAGGCCTGCGGGGCCTGGGGGCGGGTCGACGTCTGCGATCGCGAGTTCACGGAACTCTGTCAGCTCGGCGACGCCCGCACGCTCGGCATTGGCGCGGCTCATGCGGATCGCGCCGGCATCCCGGTCGCTTCCGTAGAATCGGAGTTGAGGTTTCGCAGGGCTTTCTCCGCCGCGGAGACGCCGCCACGCCGCTTCGTCGAATGTTGCGAGCTGCTCGAAGGCGAAGCGCCGCGACCGGCCGGGTCTCAATCCGGCTGCGATTTCTGCCGCCTCGATGACAAACGTACCCGACCCGCACATCGGGTCAAGGACCGGCTCTTTTCCGTCATAGCCGCATTGGCGAAGAAACAGCGCAGCCATCGTCTCTCGCATCGGGGCCTTCGCGAGGGCTTCCTTGTGGCCGCGCTTGTGCAGCAACGCGCCTGACGTATCGACGCTCAGGGTGCAGCGATCGTTCTCGATGCGCGCCATGATCGTGATCTCGGCATCGGGCGAAAAGGGTGCGCCGAGCTCCTCTCGGATCGCCCGCTCCACTCTCTGCGCGGCAGCCCCCGAGTGATAAATGCGCGAGCCCCTGCAGGACGCCACGACGCGAAACGGCACATCCTTTCGCAGCACCTCGTCCCAGGCCACCTTGCGTGCGCGTTTGTCGAGCTCGGCCAGGTGAGTGGCGCGAAAGGAAGCGATGCGCACCAGGA
>CAZSNH010000420.1:0-2797 GCA_964607855.1 uncultured Hyphomicrobium sp.
AAAGAAAAAGTGCGCGAGGCTTTCAAGATTATTCTTTCGGATCCCGCGGTCAAAGGCATCCTGGTCAATATATTCGGCGGGATCATGCGCTGCGATATCATCGCCGAGGGTGTTATCGCGGCAGCCCGCGAAATGGCGATCGAGGTTCCCCTTGTGGTGCGCCTCGAAGGGACCAATGTCGAACTCGGCAAAGAGATCCTCTCCAAATCGGGATTGAAAATCACACCCGCCAATGATCTTGCCGACGCTGCAGCCAAAATCACAGAGGCTGTGCGAAAAGCCGCTTGAGGCGCCGGCTCAGGATCCCCGAATCAAGATCTGGGTTGAACATGCCTCGGGTTCCATGAAAGATGCCACCCATCCGAGGTGGAACGGAACCGCGTTCGAGGAATTGGGGAGATCATCAAGATGCTGGGTTTGCAGGAATTGGCCACGATTGGCGCTTTGACCGTACTCATTCAGTTTGTGGCCGCAATCTTGGGGCCCCGAGCGCTTCACTTGGTGAGCGTGCTTATCATCCTGGCGGCGGCCGGTGTGGCGGCATACCTTGGCAGCCTGGCCCTTAACGCCGAGTTTGCTGGCGAAGGGGCCGAGGCCTACGAGGCGGCCACCAGTTTTGGGCTCATTGCCGTATTTGCGATCCTTTCGCATTTTGCAATGCGGGGTTTTTTCAAGCGCATGGCGCGAGCGTCGCAGGCCTGAGACAGCCGTATCACGGCTTTTCCGGCTCAATCCGACATTCGTCGTACTTGATGCGATGCAAAAAAAGGTACAGAAACGCCGGGTAGCTGAGGTCCGGGGTTTCTCATTCATGGCCATCCTCGTCAACAAGTCGACCAAGACCATCTGCCAGGGCATCACGGGAAGCCAGGGAACCTTTCATTCCACGCAAGCGAAAGCCTACGGCACAAAAATCCTGGGCGGCGTCAGTCCCGGCAAAGGCGGCTCTAAGCATCCCGATCCTGCGCTTGCCGAGGTGCCGCTTTTCGATACCGTCATCGACGCCAGAAAGGCCACGGCGGCAACGGCAACAGCCATTTATGTGCCCCCCGCGTTTGCCGCCGATGCCATCCTCGAAGCGATCGACGCCGAGATGGAGCTCATCGTCTGCATCACGGAAGGCATTCCGGTCATGGACATGGTGCGTGTGAAACGCGCCCTTTCGGGTTCGAAGTCGCGTCTTATCGGTCCGAACTGCCCTGGCGTTCTGACGCCCAATGAGTGCAAGATCGGCATCATGCCGGGAAATATTTTCAAGAAAGGCAAGGTCGGGATCGTTTCGCGATCCGGTACTCTCACCTACGAAGCCGTCAAGCAGACAACAGATGCCGGCCTTGGTCAGACGACCGCCGTCGGTATCGGCGGCGATCCGGTCAAAGGTACCGAGTTCATCGACATCCTCGATCTCTTTCTCTCCGATCCCGAGACAACTTCAATCATCATGATCGGCGAAATTGGCGGCTCGGCCGAGGAGGATGCTGCCGAATTTATCAAGAGCGAGGCGAAGAAGGGCCGTAGGAAGCCTATGGCCGGGTTCATCGCCGGTGTCACGGCTCCTCCGGGGCGCCGAATGGGTCATGCGGGTGCGATCATCGCTGGCGGCAAGGGACGGGCCGAAGATAAGCTCGAAGCCATGCGTTCGGCTGGCATTGCGATTGCAGATAGTCCAGCATCTCTCGGAACAACACTACTTAAGGTCTTAAACGGGTGAGGGATCGTTCCTAAATACATCTCATCGCCCGAGTATCGATTGTATCGGTATCGCGTCCGGCAACCGATCCTGTGGTTTCCGGACCGGCGAAAGGAACGTCATGTCGCGCCAAAACCAGAACGAGCGATTTCTTCGCACGTCATTTCTCAACGCCACCAATGCAGCCTATGTTGAGGATATGCAGACGCAGTACGAGCGCAATCCGGGCTCGGTGAGCGACGAGTGGCGGCTTTTCTTCGACAGCCTCAACGATGGGCGTTTGCGCGCCAACAAATCAAGCGAAAGGTCCTCCGGTGCGGCAGCGGTCGCCGCCCCTTCTTGGGCTATGCCCCTCGATCAGCTTTCCGAGAACAGCGAGCTCGTTTCCGCTCTCACAGGCGACTATGGCCGCGAGGAACAGACGATCCGCGGCCGTCTTGCGGCGCGCGCGCAGAGTATCGGCTTCGAGCTTTCACCGGCAGCTTCCTACCGTGCCACACAGGACAGCATCCGAGCCCGCATGCTGATCCGGGCTTACCGGGTGCTCGGTCACCTCGCCTCCGATCTCGATCCGCTCGGGCTCGCCGAGCGCAAGGTGCACAAGGACCTCAAGCCTGAGACCTACGGGTTCACGGAAGCCGATCTGGACCGTCCGATCTTTCTTGATCGGGCCCTCGGTCTTGAGACAGCAACCATCCGCGACCTCCTGAAAATCTTGCGGCGCACCTACTGCCGCAAGATCGGCTTCGAGTTCATGCACATCACCTCGCCGGCACAGCGGGCCTGGATTCAGGAACGCGTCGAGGGCGAGGAAAAAGACATCCGGTTCACGGTTCAAGGCAAGCGGGCCATTCTGAACAAGCTCATTGAGCACCAGCGCGAAGGTTGTCGCATGGCTAAGCGGCAGCCGCACTTCCGGTCCTGTAACCTCGGTGACGATCGTCTTGCCGGGCTCGACGACACTCTGTTTGGTAGCGACCAGAATCTGCTCGGCCAGCCGCCCAATGCTGACGCTGTCGAGATCGTGCCGCAGGAGGAGATCATGGACCGCCGCGATTGCCTGGATGCGATTCAGCGTGTCCGTCATGGCTTGTTCCACGGTGGCGT
>CAZSNH010000421.1:0-2796 GCA_964607855.1 uncultured Hyphomicrobium sp.
TGCCCCGCCGTGGGAATCCCCAAACCGACTCCGTGAGGTCAGAAAATGCTCTAGCTGCTCGTCGCAGAGCGGCTCAGTGAGTTTTGCGCGAATTCTTGCGCGATGGTTTTTCAGCGGGTTCGTTGCCGCTGCTTCTCGCGATGCTACCCGTTTCAAGCGTGCTCATTTCCGAGAGTCCGGGGACGGACTGAGCGATGAGGCGGTTCAGGATGGCGTGACTTGCGAGGCCGAGTGCGGGGCGGCGCTCCGCGCGCTCATAGTTCTCGATCGCCGCCTTCAACATCGGTCCGTAACGTCCATCGCGCGGCCCGTTATAATATCCGCGTACGAGAAGGAGATCCTGGAGCTTGCGTACCTTGGCGTCGCTATCGAGGATCTCGGCGTGCGCAAAGGCATCGAGCGTGTCCGCGAAGGCTCCGGTTCCAACCGCTGTGTTTGAGATGGCGTCCGACTTATAGCGATGCAGCACCTCGCCGTATTGCATCAGAACCTTTGAGCGGATGTACGTTCCGACGTTGATGCCGACTACTTCGGGCCCTGATGGCGTATCAATGAGGAGTGGCGAGCCCGAGGACGCGCCCCCCGTATCGCACGTGTGCAGGATGAGATCGCGTGTGCCGTCGAAATCGCGTTCGACGGTCGCACGCTCTTGGGGGTTCTCTCGCCCGCGCATCCAGCATGGTCCGCCCTGGGCGAGTTCCAGATGGGGCAGATCGCGGTGATAAGCGACTTGGTAGATAAGTCCGGCTTCGGCAAGGGCAGCAACCGCATCGGTTCCGCTTGTATTGATCCTAAGTCCTCCCGTCTTGCAGACTGGCTTGGCAAGTTTGACGAGCGCCCAATCGCGGGTGGCCTGGATGGGCGGCGTGATGGAGAGGCGCGTCGAGCCCGAGATGACGTTCATTGCCCCGTATCCCTTCTCGGCGCCGGCGATACGGGCCGTTCCGGCAGCTTCCGCACCGTTGAGATTAAAGATGAAGCCGGAAAGTTTTGGCGCCGGCTCCCCCTCGGTGCGGAACAGGCAATGGGAGGCGGTAGCGACAATATTCTGGCCAACGCAGAAGGCCGTGCACACGGAGCGCGAGCGCGTTTCGTAGAGGAGGCCGATCTTGTTCTTGAGCTCGCGGTGCGGCCGCGAGAGAGCCCCACGGTTATCGGGGCCGAATACGGCAACCGGCACGAGCTGCGGGGCACCGACCGCTGCGGGGCTGAGCCTCCCTTCCATGGCGGCGCCACCTGACAGCCCGATGAGGAGACCGGAGGTCAGGATAGGCAAACAAAAACAGAGCCGTAGCAACACAACTTTCATTGACGCCTCAGGCATTTAGAAGCCTGGTCACTTTAAAGTCTTACCGCCACTAGCGCGGCCAATCCAATTCTTACCAACTCTTAAGGCGATCGAAAGGCACCTGTAAGGAAGGGCTGGCTAAACCTCAGACCACACGAGTTAATTGCTCCGATTAATGGAGGTTTTCAATCATGCAAGATTCATCGTTCGGCAGGACTACAGAATTGAATTCTGCAAAGGCCGGGCCAACTTCGATGAAATCGGCGAGCCGGGGTGCCAAATCTCTCGGGCTTGCTGCCGCTCTCGGCGTCGCAACAGCTTTAATGCTCCCTTCAACGGGCCCCAGCCTCGCCCAGTTCAAGCCTGATGCAAGCCTGGAGACACCGTACGGGCGCGCGCCACTCTCGTTTGCGGACGTCGTCGAGAAGGTTAAGCCGGCCGTTGTTTCGATTTCGGTCGTGGGTGGTGGCTCGAAAGTCGCGAACAGGGACGGAGGCAGCCGTGGATTCGAAGGCCTGCCCGAACTTCCCGAAGATCATCCCCTCCACGACTTCTTCAAAAATCTGCCGAAAGAATTTCGCGGCCAGCCGCCGCAGAGGCCGGCTCAGGGGCAGGGCTCCGGATTCGTCATCTCGGCGGACGGCTACGTCGTTACCAACAACCATGTGATCGACGATGCAAGTAAGATCCAGGTGAGCTTCGATGAAGCCGAGAAACTCGATGCCGATCTCGTTGGCACCGATCCTCGCACAGACATTGCGCTCCTAAAGATCAAAGGCGACCGGAAAGACTTCCCACACGTCGCCTTTGCAGGTAAACCCGCCCGCGTCGGCGATTGGGCGCTTGCGGTCGGCAACCCGTTCGGTCTTGGTGGCACGGTTACGGCGGGCATCGTTTCGGCTCTCGGTCGCGACATCGGCTCGGGTCCTTATGACTACCTGCAGATCGACGCTGCCGTGAACCGCGGCAACTCGGGCGGTCCGACGTTCAACCTCTATGGCGAGGTGATCGGCGTCAACACGGCGATCTACAGCCCTTCGGGCGGCAACGTGGGTATTGCCTTCGCTGTTCCGGCGAAGACGGCTTCCGACGTCGTCGAACAGCTCAAGAGCAAGGGTTCGGTGAGCCGCGGCTGGCTCGGCGTCAAGATCCAGAATATTGACGAAGACATGCGTGACGGCCTTGGCCTCAAGGAGACCAAGGGCGCCTTGGTGAGCGAAGTGACCCCCAACGGCCCAGCAGCCTCTGCCGGGTTCAAGCCTCAGGATGCCATCCTCGCCGTCAACGATCATCAAGTCACCGACAGCCGGGATCTCTCCCGCACGATCGCCGAAATGGCGCCCGACAGCTCCGTCGACGTCAAGGTGTGGCGAAACGGTGCCGAGCAGACCATCAAGGTGAAGCTCGGCACGTTCCCCGGCTCCGCCGATGAGATTGCCAAACTCGAGCGTGGCGAGTCACCCTCTGACGAGGGCACCAAGAAGAGCATCGAGCTCTCTCAGCTCGGA
>CAZSNH010000422.1:0-2778 GCA_964607855.1 uncultured Hyphomicrobium sp.
TAAGCCGTCGCGAGATCCGGATGAGGCGCCTTTGACCACGTTTTCTGCAAAATCTTCGCGGCCTTGGGTGTGCTGCCCCGAGCCGCGAGCAATCGACCTGCGATCGCGGCAGCCGGAATGAGCGTCGGCGCGAGACCGTGGGCTTCGAGAGCCAGGGCGAGGGCCTTTTCAGCATTCTGGTCTTCGAGGGCCTGCGCCTGTGCGGTGAGTAGCACCGCTCGCTTGCGATCGGCCGCGGGTTTGTCGAAGTGTCCATGCTTGCGGGCGACGGCGAGCGTTTCGAGTGCGCCCGGCCAATCGTTGGCTTTGCACTGAAGGTCAAAGAGTGCCTCCACCGGCCAGGAGAGCCGCGGATTTAACTTCACCGCACGCTCGGCAAACTGGCGGGCGGCTTCCGTTTCTTTCTCGCGGGTTGCTTCGAGGAAAAGTCCTCGCAGCCCCAGTTGCTCCGTATCAGGCGAGCCAAGCATGGCTTCGAATATCCGCCGGGCGGTCGCCTTGTCTCCAGAAAGCTGGGCAGCCTGCGCGCGGAGCAAGTGTGTGAGCGGCTCGTTGGGGAGAGATTTGCGGGCTTGCATGGCATAGCGCGTGGCGCTGTTCCGATCGCCGGCGCCAACCGCGATCATGCCGCTCGAAAGAGAATCCAGTCCGCGCCGCTGCCGGCGGCGCATCAGGAAATGCCCGACGGTTGCGGGGCTGTTCCAGATCTGTCGAAGTATCGAGAGTGCGACGGCAGCCAACGCCAGCAAGGCGGCGAAGATCACTACCGCGCGGAAGACGCTGGTCTCAATCTCGTAGCCTTCCCAATTGACAACAAGGTTACCGGGCCGATCAGCCAGCCAGCTTAGGCCAGCTGCAACAGCGAGAACCGCGAGAAGATATACGATAAGGCGCGTCATCGCTTGCTGTTCCTACTGGATTGGTGCGGCGGGCTGCTGGGCAGGCGTTGGCGTCGCCGCGCTCGCGCCGGAGAGGCTCGATTTGAGTTCCGCCTCGACCGTTGCAATGGCCTGGTCGACGGAGTGGCGCGCCTCGGCTTTAGCCAGCCAATCGACAAGAAAGGCGCCCGCTTTCGGTGGAATGGCCTTGACCTCCGCGATCGCCTCTCCAAGCTGACCGTCTTTCAAGGCCGCTTCCGCTCTCGAAACGAGGGCTTCGGTGCCCTTGTCGGTCGCATCGTGGCTGACGCGGCGGACGCGGACTACTGATTTCGCACTGGCCAAAATACGATCGACGAAACCTGCATTCTCGGCCTCGCTTTCCGCGTCGAGTACACGGTTGATATTGTCATGGAACGCGCGCTCGAGGTCCGCCATTGTCGGCACACCCTCTGCCTGATAGCGATCAAGTGCCGATAGATTGATCCGCTCACCGGCAACCCTGCGCACCTGAGCAAGTTCGGCCGAGAAGCCCTTACCGCGGTCCAGCGCGCGCTTGAGATTTGCGAGCTCGAGCGCGATGACAATGCGCTCGGCATCGGCGCGCCGGTCCTCCTCGCTCTTGATTACGGCTTCGAGACTCTTTTCAATTGTGCCGACCTTGCTCGCAACCGGCGTGACCGCGCTGGCAATATCGGCGGGCTTAGCAAGCAATTTCAGTTGCGCGTCGAGGTTCGACTTCAAGGCATCGAGGTTGCTCGATTGGCGGCCCTGCTCTTGCTTTAGGCTGTCGACCGCTGCTGTCAGTCGATCGGAATCGGCCTTCAGTGCTTCGAGACGCTGATTAATCCGCACACTCTCCGTTTTCTGCGCCTGCAGCTCGCGGTCGATGCGCTGAGTGCCGGATCGAGCGGCCTCACTTGCCTCTGCGACCTGCGACATGCGCATGCCGACCTCTTCGGGAACCGCCTTGCGAATGTTGGCGATCTGGGCCGCCAAATTGTTTTCGAGATCCGCGATACGCCCTGTAATCGCGGCCAGTTGCGGTACTAAGCCCTTATCAGGTTCCGTGCCGGCCGCAGCCGACAGAAGTTCGAGCTTATCCTCGAGTTTCGTCAGCCGTTCAGCAGCTCCCGTGCCGCCTGCCGAATCCTGGGCGAGCTTTTCGGCGAGGGCCTTGGTATCGGCCTCAGTCTTGGCGATCAATTCGGAAAGCTTCGCCGTGTTGGCGGCCGCCTCTTCGAGCTTCCTGAGGCGGCTTGAGGTCTCGTCTAGTTTCTTCGAGAGTTCGGGATCGGGTTCAAAACTTGTCGCTTCCTCGAGTGCCGAAAGCTTTGTTTCGAGTAAACGCACCTTTTCGGCGACAGGCGAGAAAGGTTTCAGAGCATTGCCTTCAGGAAGCCAGTGCAGAAGGTAGAGCGCTATTGCGCCACCTGCGATGCCAGAGACGAGATGTGTGGCGAAGCGGCCTGGATTCAAAGATTTCCGCGGCGCGTCAGCCGGAGTTTGCGCTTTCGAAGCGGGGCTCGAGGCGGCGGTGCCGGATTTCGGGGCTTGTGCTGTCTTGGATGCCGAAGATACGTCGGCACTGGATTGAGGGTTTGCAGCCTGCGCATGCGCGCCTGTACCGGTGGTGGCGGACGCTGGTTTGGCAGTTTCGCTCGCGGCCTTTGTAGTGGTATCCATTTGCGAGACGGATTCCGTTTTCACTTCCGTCGCTTTGAGGTCGAGCGTTGCGTGGGGCCGTTTGTGACCAGGAGTGTCAGCACTTCGGCTCGAGTCTTTACCGGGGCCTTCGTTCTTTGATGTCATCTGAGCAGGGCTTTCTTCGTTCGCAGATTTCTAGCGCTGTCCAAAGTTGCACTGATTGGAGAGCCGCTCGTTGGTCCCCCTCGGACCG
>CAZSNH010000423.1:0-2771 GCA_964607855.1 uncultured Hyphomicrobium sp.
AAACGATTGCGCAACCGAGGGCGAAAATCGGCCACAGTTTGAACCAGTCTCGCATTCATCCCCCAAATTGACGGCGCGCCAAAACGGTAGTTCTCGCTGACGAAGTGGCCTCCTTTCATTTCGAAGCGAGTTCTGATCATGTGATGTCGCTCGGGGCTTCCGGCATGCCCGTGCCCACGCGCGATGACGCGCCCGCCTTTCTGCTCATCAGCAGAAATGCGTTGAAGTCTTTTTTCCCAAGCCCCAGAGGCCATGCGAACGGCGGTTTTTCGCCGAGGTGTCCCCCACACCCTTCATCTCGGAATTTACGTTCGTCCTTCCGAAGACGGCGCACATCCTATCTACAAGTTTAGAACGATTTGAAAGGCGAAATATTCCCCGAGAAGCAGCGCCAGCTATTTGATAAAATTCGAGAATATCAAACTGACCGAGATCAGCCCTCATCTAGATTTTGCCACTTTTTCTCTATGTCGAAATGACCTCATCCGGGCGGCATAACCGGCATCATCGGCGCCTCACTGTCCCTGAAAATGATTCCGTCGTGTGGCAGGCGGAGCAAACCCGCCCGAAAGCGCCTTGATGGGCATCATCGCCGCTATGGCAACTGTAGCAGTCCATGGGAAGCGTAGGGACTCTGACATGCAATTGCGAATGACAATTGTGACACGGGACACTCGCGTGACGCCCGGTTAACGGGAATTTCGTCTCCTTGCCGTGATCGAACTGCCAGAGTATCCAGCCGTTGGGGTTGTGGCACCGATCACAGGAGGTTCCGAGACGGCCTTCGTGATGAACATCCTCGTGGCAATTCGTACAGGCGCGCGGCGTATCCTTGAAGGATTGATTCTTATGACAAGCCTCGCAAGAAACCGCAGCGTGCAATCCGATTAGAGGAAAGCGCGTCAGGTCATGGTCGAATGTGACCTTCTGCCTCCAACCCGTTTCATTATGGCAGGTTTCACATTTGGCGCCGAGCCGGCCTTTGTGTGCATCATCCTTTTTGTGACAAGACGCACAACCGACGGCCAACTTGTCCCGGTAGAGTTCCCCCGTGTGACAACTGTCACAAAGAACCTTGCGATGTTCGCCTCTCAGCGGGAATTTTGTCGCCGTGTCGTGATTGAAGGTCGCAGGCTTCCATGCCTTCGGCACATGGCAGCTCTCGCACTTGGGCCCATAGCGGCCACTGTGAGCATCCTCGATGCGATGGCATTCGACACAGCCCTTTGCGATTCCCTTCCACTGCTGCGCAGCATGGCATGCCGTGCAGGTAACGTCTTTATGCTTTCCCACAAGCGGGAATGCGGTCTTTCCGTGATCGAAAGCCTTGGTCGAAAGCCAGCGCACGACGTCGTGACACGTCTGGCACCCATCACCCAGCCGGCCTTGATGCGGCTCGTCTTTCTTGTGGCAGCCGATGCACTCTGATGAAGCCTCGCGGTACTTCTTTCCCGGCGCATGACAGCTTTGACACGCGACGGCGGAATGCGCCCCTTGCAGTGGAAAGTCAGTGAGACCGTGATTGAAGGTTTGCGGGTCCAAGTCAGCGATATCCGCCTTTCTCCCCTTGTGATCCTGGTGACAGTGACTGCATTCGTGAGCCGAGACATCTTTCCGTTTCCCGTGAGCCCCGCTCTTGCGAGAGATGTCCGAGGCAATCTCCTTGTGGCAGTCCAGGCAGCGGCGGGACAGTGATTTCTTGGCGAATGAAACGTGGCAGTTACCGCAATCCTTTTCGAGCTTGGCGTGTCCCTGGATGAGTTCTCCAGGCATGACGAGCCGTTCGAAAATGGTTTGGGCGCGAGCATCGAGAATGAGAAGCGCCAAGGAAACGGCGAGAGTAACAAGCAGCAACACGCGACGGATCATGGCGTGAGCGGCCTCGACTAGTAGAGATGCACGGCCACGATGTGTGCCAGCGCAGTTACGATGAGGAGGAAAAAGAGGGGCAGATGCATCATGTGCCAGAGAGCAAAAAGCCGCGAATAGAATGCCAATGCGGCGGCTTTCTCGAGCGCCAGGCGGTAAAGGTGGAGAAGCCTGGTGATTTCGGCCAAGACTTCGCGTCTCTGGGCTCTCGTCCAGTGTTCGGCTCTGGCCTTCGCCGTGATAACGCGATCGGCCCGTTTGGAGAGCGTTCGTATCACTCTGCCCAAATGCAATCTCAGCCTCACCATTGCGGAGAGGCTCGGTAGTGCACCGGCGTCGGCAGCCGGGAGCAATCGTTGCAGTTCCTTGAGCGCGGAAGCGAATTGCCGGTCCTCATCCGCACTCTCGAAGAGGGCATCCTCGAGGAAGGCGATATCCTCGATCAGTTCGTCGGCCTCTGCTTCGCGCCCATAGAGGCCAAGATGAACCCGAGAGTAGAGATAGCGGCCCACCACCCCGCTTGCGACGACCGTAAGCATTGCCAAAGTCGCCGCCGTCGCGTTTGCCGACGAGAGTTGGAAATTGGCATGGAATAAGATGAGTGTGGGTCCCAGAATGCCCAACAGCATGTGCATTCTGAACCAAGCTCCGACCGAGCCTGCAGCGCGAAGGATCTTAAGGCGTTTGCGCAAGGGGTAGAGGAGTAGCATCAGCATCATGGTCGCGCCGGCTATTCCGAGCCAGTAACCGGTGCCCTCCTCTGGAGTAAGGTACTGCTCTCCGCGCAAGGCAAAGCCTGCCGCAATCGCAGCCGCAGTCCCCGCTCCGAAAGCAATTGGGAACGCATTTTCCAAGGGCCGCTTGATGTAGTGTGCAAAGCGCGATGCACCATCCCTACTCGA
>CAZSNH010000424.1:0-2771 GCA_964607855.1 uncultured Hyphomicrobium sp.
TACGTGATGGAGTCGGGTGAATCCTGGGTGCTGCTCCAGGAGGGCGGCGTCAGCGTCTGCAATACGAAAGGCGAGTGCGGCACGCTCGATGAGCCCGGAAAGATGATTCCCGTCACGGCGAAGGGTGAAATCGGCAAGCCCGTGCGCTGGTCCGACCTCGGCGGCATCGACAGCTCCATTTTTGACCGTGCGTTCCCGTTCGTGCGCGAGGCGCCCTCCATCGACCCCAATCCGGCCTTCACGCGCGAAGCTCTTCTCGCACCGATCGGCTACACGCCAGAGAAGGCGGCCAATCAGACTGAACCCGGCGATTCCAAGGACGAGGACGTGCGGAAAAAGCCGCGACGGATTCCCAAGCTCACGACCATTGATCCACCCCGTAAGCGCAGGGTTGTCGAGATCGTCGATCAAGAGGACGACGAAGATGTGGTGAAGCCCGAGCGGCCCGTTCGCGTCGTGCTCCCCGGTCGCGGCATCAAGATCAGAAAGCCGAAGGACGAAGAGAAAACCGAAACCGATGACTCGAAGGGCGAAAATGGCGGCAAGCTACTGCGCGCCGCACTTGGAGCGGCTGCGATTGCCGGCAGCCTCGGAACGAAGAGGAAAGTGCACTATCCCAAGCACCCCAGTGGCGACGTTATAGGTAGCAGGATCCCGGGCCGAAGTTCACTTGGGGACTCGATTTTGAAATGAACGGTAAGAGGGAGCGGATTTTTCCACTCCCTCTCTTGCATCCGTTCTGCTGGCGCAACTTAGAGATTCTGCGTCCACTTCGCCAAGAGCCGCGCAGCGGTGTCTTTGCCACCCCAGCCGATAGCAATGGCCGCCCCGACGGCAAGTGCGCCGATGATGGCGGTAAAAGCCGTATTGATGATCTCGTTTGCGAGACCCATCTGGCCGAGCCCCATGGCAGCAGCTAGCACGATGATTGCGATCTTTAGCGGAGTCGCAGCCATCTTGGCGTCACGCGATTTGCTGAGCGCCGTCGCCACGAGGTCGGCAATGATGACGCCAAAGCCGATGATGATGCTACCCAGAAGCACGCGTCCACCCAGGCTGACGAGCTGGGCAAGCGTGTCGGAGACGATCGAGAAATTCAACAATTTGGCCGCTTCGACCATGCCGAAGAGCATGATGGCGATGAAGGCAATCCACCCAGCCACTACCGATAGCGAGGAGCCACCGAAGATCTCCTCAGTGAGCCCCAGTCTGTGTCCGATCATATCGAAGCCCGTCGAGGGCAGGAGGTTGTTCAATGCCTCGGAGGCAAACTTGGCGATGAGGTAGGAGAGGAGCAGCACGACCGCTGCCGCAAAGATATTGGGTATGGCGTCCAGGAATCCTTGCAGCATGGTTTTGGCCGGGCCCGAGATCGACTGGATATTCAGCGTATCCAGAGATGCAATAGCGATGGGAATGATGAGCAGAGTGAAGACGAGCACACCCACCGCCTTTGAGATGCCGGTTTCACCGGTGACGTTGCCGAGACCGGCGCGTTTCGCGACATCGTCGGCCTGCACGGCCTCGAGCACGCTCGTGACGGCTCGCCGGGCAACCGTCGCTACGACCCAACCGATGCCGAAGATGAGGCCGGCGCCCACGATGTTGGGAACGAAGTCGAGAAATTTCTGCGCCATGCCCTGCATGGGGGCCAAGAGATCAGAGCGGCCCAATTGACCGAGAATGAGAGGCGCGGAAATCAGCATCGTAGTCCAGAAAAGCGCGGCCCCAACGGACTCCCCAAGCTTCTGATCCTTGGCCAGGGATTTGGCGCCGAGGTTGGTGCGCTCAATCACGTATTGAGCGCCATAGGCGAGCGCTCGGGCCACGATGTAAGCTATGGCCAGCCAGGCCAGTGCGGCGAGGAGACGCGGACCAAAAGATGCAACGGCAGTCTGGATGTTGCCCCAGAAAGTATTCATCTGTTCGAATGGATTCATGGCTCTTCCCCGATGTTTTGAAGCCTCACACGAATTTCGCGTTGACAGCGACTCGAAGGACCTTCCAACCCGAATAAAGTTTCAGCCACGGACAGTCGCGTCAATCCTTACAGTGCGCTCCTGCACCAAATAAAACACTGAAATTACAGGGTCTTGTGTAAATTTGCTCGAATCTGGTGGCGTCACGTGCGGAGAAAGCCGCGCAAAACCTCACGGCAGCGTTCTCATCAGCTCCAGCGGCGGTTGGACCACATCCACTGTTCTGGGGCTTCGCGGATCCAATTTTCGAACTGCTTTTGCATTTCGGTCATAATCCAGCGCACGTCTTCGCTCTGGTTCGCCGTGCGTGGAACGCGAAGCTCCTTGATTTCGACTTCGAAGCGACTCTCCGCGCCAATGCGCTTGCAGCGGCTCATCCACATGCGTGAACCGACGCGCCGCGCGATCATGGCTGCGATGGCCTGCGTGCGTGCATCCTTGCCGAAGAAGGGAACAGAAATGCCGGTACGATCGAACAGATCGCAGACAAGCCCCAGTCGGCCGCCACGACGGACGAAGTCAGTTAGGATGCGTGCCGTGCGCTGGTTGTCGCCGTGATTACCTTCGACTTTGCCGCGTCCAAAGAGCCCACCGGGAAAGAGGTCACGGCGCTGGTAGCGCAGGTACTCGTCGACGTAGGGATTGTTGACCGAGCGATACACACCACCGGGATTTGCGTTGGCGACCACGAATGGCCAGGCCGCCAATTCCCAGTTTCCCATGTGCAGCGAGACGCCAACAGCGGGTCCGAGTTTGTCCTTGTAGCGAAGGAACAGACTTTCTGTCGCAATC